>WGBU01000048.1 GCA_015494155.1 Deltaproteobacteria bacterium
AGAGAGGAGGCAGATAACTATCTAGAAAATGCGCGCAGAAGGGCCGAGGAACTGGAGAGTAAGGCCTATAACGATGGGTTTTTACAGGGAAAGAAGGATGGAGAGGAGCTTGGAAAGAGACAGTTCGAGGCCATGAGCAATAGGCTTCGGTCACTCATAGAGGCACTTAGCCAACAGGGTGATACACTTTTTGCAAAATATGAGACCCAGATAGTCCGTCTTGCCCTTGAGATAGCAAAGAAGGTGGTTCAAAGGGAACTCGAGACCTCTCCTGAGATAGTAGTGGATGTGGTGCGACGTGCAGCCAAGGAGATCTCAGAGGCCACATCTATAAAGATTTTGTTAAATCCAAAAGATCTTGATATCGTAAAGGAATATGTTCTAAATGACATTGAGCTCACAGGCGGGCACCAAATAGAGTTCACTGCACACAGTGATCTTAAGCGTGGTGGATGCATAATAGAGACCGAATTTGGCCTGGTGGACGCAAGCCTGGAGGGCAGGTGGAAGGCAATTGAAGAGGCAATAGAAATGGAGCTTTCCAAGGTGAATAGCTGATGGACCTAGACCTTGGGCGTTATCAAGAGGCAGTAAAAAAGGCGCCTGACTTTAGATTGAGCGGGAAGATCACCCGTGTCGTGGGGCTATTGCTCGAGAGCAAAGGCCCACCCATACCAGTAGGTGGTGTGTGTGACATAGAATTGTCAAATCAAGATCGTATGCCCGCCGAGGTAGTTGGTTTTCAAGAAAAGCGCGTATTTCTCATGCCCTTAGGTGAACTGAGGGGGGTTGCGCCTGGAAACCGCATCATTGCCAGGGAGAGGGAGGCCTCAGTTAAAGTAGGGCCATCGTTGCTTGGAAGGGTGGTTGATGGGCTAGGAGAACCGCTAGATGAAAAGGGTGCGATTGTTGGTAAGGAAAGGTATCCCATCTATGCAGAACCCTTGAATCCAATGGAGAGACCGCGCATTGACCAGCCTTTGGACGTGGGAGTCCGTGCCATAAACGCCTGTCTCACTCTAGGAAAGGGACAACGGGTAGGGATAATGGCAGGATCTGGTGTGGGAAAGAGCACACTCCTTGGCATGATAGCAAGGCACACCACTGCCGACGTCAATGTCATAGCACTCATTGGTGAACGTGGCAGGGAGCTAAAGGACTTCCTGGAAAAGGACCTTGGGCCAGAGGGGCTCAAGAGATCGGTTGTGGTAGTGGCTACCTCAGACCAACCCCCACTCATCAGACTTCGGGGCGCATATGTGGCCACTGCCATAGCAGAATACTTCAGGGACCAGGGGATGGATGTCATCTTGATGATGGATTCTGTTACGCGTTTTGCCATGGCATACCGTGAGGTGGGACTCTCTCTTGGTGAACCTCCGACATCCCGTGGCTATACGCCAAGTGTATTTGCACAGTTGCCCAGGTTACTTGAGAGGGCAGGGAGGAAAAAAGGGGCAGGCAGCATCACGGGTATCTACACGGTATTGGTTGAGGGAGACGATGTCAACGAGCCCATTGGAGATGCGGTGCGCTCTATTGTAGATGGGCACATAGTACTCACCCGTGAGCTTGCTCAAGAGGGTCACTATCCACCAATAGACGTGTTGCAGAGCATAAGCAGGATCATGAGAGACATCCAGGTCCCTGGCCAGATCCCCTCGTATGAACGCCTGATCCAGTGCCTTGCCACGTACAAGAGGGTAGAGGACCTGGTCAACCTCGGTGCCTATAAGAGTGGGACAAATCCAGAGATAGACTATGCCATCTCCAAGATAGGGCCAATCAGGGAGTTTTTGAGGCAGGGTGTGGACGAATCTAGTTCTCTTGAAGAGAGTATTGAACAGCTCATTGGGCTCTTTCAGTGATGAAGGTGTATTGTCTATACCAATGGGGGTGAGTTTAAGATATGGCGGCCTTTAGATTCCGACTAGAACCATACAGGCGCATGGTGAATCATGACAAGGAACGGGCCCAGATTGAGTTTTCCCTCAAGATGGCCAAGGTGAGAGAGGCAAGGAAGATATTGGACTCGATCAGACAGGAATTTTTCAAGGCCACCCGTGAGCTTGAGACGCGATTGGAAGAGGGTATGGGCACTGTGGAATATAGGATCTGGGCAGAGCGGATCGACTTTTTGAGAGGTGAGCAGAACCGTCTAGAGGCGGTCTTGAGGGAGAGGGAAATCGAGGCAGAACAGGCAAAACACAAGCTGCTTGAGGCGTATGTACAGGAGAGGCTTGTAGAGCGACTCAGGGAGCGTGCCATAGCAGAACATCAGAAGTTAGAGGCAAGGAAGCTACAGGAGGAGCTGGACGATATGTGTGCCAGCAGAAAAGGTTTAACTTGGGGTCTAGAGGGTGAAGGTACTAGTTAGGCTCTTAAATTTTGGCCTTTTTTTAAAGGTTCTTTTCCTTACATTCATACTATGGGCATATTTTTTTGCGCCGAACACCATCTTGAACGATACCTGGGCTAGTAAGGACGGAGGGCAAAAGAGGTCTTATGGCAGTGAAAATGCCACTGCCAAAGGCCAAGGTGATGAGATCGAAGACCTGGCATCTCTGACAATAAACGACAGGGTAAAGGCAGTCCTTTTGGCACGGTTGAGAAGGCTCCACAAAAGAGAGCTAGAACTGGACCAGAGGGAGAGGGACTTAAGGCTCCTAAAAAAGGAGATCGAAGAGAGGATCTCCCAATTAAAGGCCTTGGAAGAGCGCCTTAGGGGACCACTTGCCAAGGCAAAGAAGGAGAGTGAAGAGCGTTTCATGCACCTTGTAGGTGTTTATAGCTCTATGGAGCCCCAGAGGGCAGCGCTCCTCCTAGAGAAGATGGACGAAGATACTGTGGTAAGGCTCTTCTCTGCCATGAAGAGCAAAAAGGTGGCGAAGATTCTCTCTTTTATGGAAGAGGACAAGGCGGCCAGGATAAGCGCTAGGCTCTCAAGGCCCAATATCAGTTCACCTTAAGTGGTCTCCAGCTCCTCCAGATCTTTTGAAGCCTTTGGGACTTTTGGTACCTTTAAATCCAATTTTTGCAATAATAAGATCTTATAGTATTATCTCCAATAAAAAAGGGAGTCTTTTACATGAGCGATACACAACTAGAAGGCCTTAAGTGGACTGTGAGACACGCCTATGAGGGGTCTGAGTTTTACAGAAAGAGGATGGATGAGGCCTCCATTGGGCCAGACGACATCAAGACCCTTGACGACCTAAAGAGGCTCCCCTTCACCACTGCCGAAGACCTTAGGGCAGGCTATCCACTCCCTCTCCTCTCTGTGCCAGCAGACAAAGTGGTGAGGATACATTCTTCCTCTGGAACCACTGGCAAGAGAAAGGTCCTTGCCTATACGCAAAAGGACATAGAGGACTGGACACACTTTTTTTCACGCGCTCTCAAGGTGGCAGGGGTTGGACCAGGGTCCAGAGTGCAGATCGCTGTGGGCTACGGACTCTGGACCGCTGGTGCAGGGTTCCAGGCCGCGTGCGAGAGGGCAGGTGCCATGGCAATACCTGTTGGCCCAGGGAACCTCGACCTCCAATTTCAGTTCCTGGTGGATCTTAGGCCAGATACCCTCTGCTGTACTGCCAGTATGGCACTCTTGATAGCAGAAGAGGCGGAGCGGCGTGGGATCACCAAGAAGATTAAGTTGAGACGTGTAATCATGGGGGCAGAGAGGGCAAGCGAGGCCATGAGGCGCCTCATAAAGGACCTCCTGCATCTCGAGCACATATATGACATCACTGGTATGACAGAGCTATATGGACCTGGCGCAGGGATAGACTGTAGCTACCACCAGGGCATACACTACTGGGACGACTACTATATATTGGAGATACTGGACCCAGATACCTTAGAAGATGTGGAGCCAGGGGAAGTAGGAGAGATGGTGGTTACCACCCTTAGAAAAGAGGCCACCCCCCTCATCCGCTACCGCACAAGGGACCTTACACGGCTCATCCCTGGGGAGTGTCCATGCGGCCTCAAGTATCCGAGGCACGACAGGATATTGGGTAGAAGCGACGACATGTTCATAATCAGGGGGGTAAATGTCTATCCTGGACATGTGGATGAGATATTGTCTGGAATAGATGCTGTATCTAGTGAGTATCTCATTGAGATCACACGTGAAAAAGGCCTAGATCTTATGTGTATAAAGGTGGAGCGGAAAAAGGGGCTTGCCCCAGACATCGACCATGATCTAGCAAAGGAGGTGCGCCTCCGCATAAAGTCTAGCCTCATGGTCTCTCCAAGGGTAGAGATCGTGGACTATGGTGCCCTGCCTAGGAGTGAAAAGAAGTCAAAGAGGGTTTATGACTACCGTCAACAGTCATGAATCATATTTTTGAGAGGAGGAAATAGATAATGAATCTCTTAAAGAAGATCACCTTTTGGACCATCTTTCTAGGTTTCCTTTTGGGTCTAATCCAAAGTGGCGGAGATGTAGCCGCAAAGGAGGTGGTATTAAAGTATGCAAACTTTCCTCCTGCCCCAACCTTTCCATGTGTACAGATGGAGAGGTGGAAGCAGGTGGTGGA
>WGBU01000049.1 GCA_015494155.1 Deltaproteobacteria bacterium
CTCCCATGCCATACCTCTGGTACAGTTTGTAAGCCACCGGATCGCAGTGATGTACAGGGGAGAGGTGGTAGAGACACTGTTGCCCGGAGAGCCCCCAAGACACCCCTATACCAAGACCCTGATGGCATCTGTGCCCAGGATCGAGTTATGCTAAAATAAAGATTGATATAGATTTTAAAGGGATAGAGCTTTTTGATATAGAAGCAATAACAGCAAAAAGATTTTCAAGAAAAATAGGAGCAATACAATGAGTACATTAAGTGTTCGTTTGCCCAAATCACTTCATGATATAGTTATGTATCCAAAAAATGATTGATGCTTGCTAACAAATTTGTTATCATGAAAATGTGGATTGGCAGATTGAATACATTAATAGGAAAGTAGCTGAGAATATACTAAATTTTCCAGATGGAATATTAGCACGATATTTACGTTTAACTGATTTAATGATTGAGTTTGGTCCCAATCTTGGGCGTCCTCATACAAAATTAGTGGAGAAAGGGCTCTTTGAATTAAGAATCAAAGCTCAAGAAGGCATCGCAAGAGTTTTCTTTTGTACAAAAAGAGATAGGAAAATCATTATGTTACATTCATATATCAAGAAAACAAATAAAATTCCAAAAAGAGAATTGAAAATAGCTCAAAAGAGATTGAAAGAGGTTATCAACAATGAATCATAGTGAATTAAAGGAATTAGCATTGAAAAGAGCCTCTGTAAATGAGGCATATGAGGCGTTAGAGCCTGAATTTACCCTCCTAAAGGATTTATTAAGGGCAAGGAAGAAGGCCGGTTTGACCCAAGCGGAAATAGCTAAACGAATGGGAACTAAGCCTCCAGCAGTAACTAGGCTAGAATCAACATTAACATCAGGCAAACATTCACCATCGATAGCAACCTTAAAAAAATATGCAAAAGCAGTAGGTTGTCGTTTGGAAATCAGGCTTGTTAATGAATAATTGGATTTTTTTAACATAACAAGTGGGTGCACTTGACCGCTATTCCGCTGCGGCCTTCGGCCTTGCTCCATAGTGGCAAGTGACCCTGGACGTTAAGGAACTATCAAAAGAAGAAGGAATATCAATTAAACAATTGATTATTACTGCTTTAGCAGAAAAATTAGTGCTTTGAAAACAGTTGATTATCTAAAGCAGAAGGCTAATCAAGCTTCAAGAGAGAAGTTTTTAAAAGCATTAGATGAGGTACCAGATATTGAGTCTTTTGATAATGATAAAATTTAAAACATAACATTATTGATATAAATTTTCATGAAAATTCATGCTTATTCATGAAAATATCTATGGCCAACCTCCAGGCAAAGGGTACAGTGCACAACTGTCTTATGGGCATATGTGTTTAATCGATACACAAAACTACCATGGCCAGGATAAAGCCTTTTGAAGACCACAGTGCTGCCTACGACCAATGGTTTGACCGCCACCCAGACCTCTACCATGCAGAGTTAAAGGCCATCCAAGAGTTCTTTCCACAGGGTGAACACAAAAGTGGTGTAGAAGTAGGGGTGGGATCTGGCAAATTCGCTGCCCCACTGGGGATCCGGTTCGGTGTGGACCCATCCCTGAAGATGCTTGAAAGGGCTAAGAGGCAGGGCATTGAGGTGTGCATGGGGGTGGCAGAGGCCCTACCCCTTCACAGCCAGTCTTTCCACTTGGTCCTCATGGTGACTACGATCTGCTTTGTGGACGATATAGATTTGAGCTTCCGCGAGGCAAAGAGGGTACTCATGCAAGGGGGAAACATCATTGTTGGTTTTGTAGACAAGAAAAGCCCGCTTGGAAGGATTTATGAGGCCAAAAAGGGGGAGAGTAGATTCTACAGCCTCGCCACCTTCTACTCCACAGTAGAGGTCCTCCAGCACCTCACTTCCACTGGATTCCAGATAGACCGCATCAAACAGACCATCATAGATGGCATGTCTCCAGACGTAGTCCTTGATGGATATGGTAAGGGCTCTTTTATTGTCATAAAGGCACGCAGACCCTAAAAGGCTAAACCTCTAAAGAGAATTCCTTGATCCACTTTCTTTTAACGCCCAATTTACTCCCAATGCACCTTGCTTTCTCAGTCGCAACATTGATTTCTCTGTCATTTTTTTGTACAACAGTGGTCATGATCAATAGAGAACGCCTCAAACAGACCTTTGTGGAACTCTGCGAGATAGAGAGCCCTTCCCGCAAGGAGGGCGAGGTTGCCTGGTATATCACCAAGGTGTTCAGGGATGAATTGGGGCACGAGGTCGTCACAGATGACTCAAGCCAAGAGACAGGCTCTGAGACAGGGAACCTCGTAGTTCGGATAGAGGGCACCAATGGAGATACTTTAGCCCCACTCCTCTTTAATGCACACATGGACACTGTAGGGCCCACAGAGGGGGTGAAGGTCTTATTTGAAGACGGCATCTTCCGCACAGATGGCACCACCATTTTGGGGGGCGATGACAAGGCAGCCATTGCCATCCTGATGGAGGTGGCAAGGTGCCTGAAGGAACAGGACGGACAATTACTACCTCCCCTCGAATTCCTCTTCACTGTATGTGAAGAGATAGGGTTACTTGGGGCAAAGGCCCTGGATGCCTCCATTCTCAGGGCAAGGGCAGGCTATGCACTGGATACCACAGGTACATTTAACCTGATCAATAGGGCACCTTGCGCCATACGCTTTAGCGTAAAGGTCCATGGTAAGAGTGCCCATGCCGGTATAGCCCCTGAAAAGGGCATTAACGCCATCTCCCTTGCTGCACGTGCCATCTCAAAGGTGCCCCTGGGAAGGATCGACCCTGAAACCACTGCCAACATAGGGATCATCAGGGGTGGAAAGGCCACTAACATAGTCCCTGATCTCGTAGAGATAGAAGGTGAGGTGAGGAGCCACAGTGAGGATCGGCTCAAAAAGGTGCAGGACCAGGTGCTAGCACCCTTTCACCAGTTGCAGTGGGACTTTGACCCCAAGGGCGAAGGGCCAGTGGTACAGGTGGATGTCATAGACGACTATCCAGTCTTGAACGTCCCTGAAGATCACAGGCTGGTCACCACAGCACGTGAGGCCGCAGCCTCCATGGGCAGAGAACTCAAGGTGGAGACCACAGGCGGGGGGAGCGATGCAAACATATTGTGCGGTAAGGGCATAGATACGGTGATCCTTGGGATTGGCATGGAGAATGTCCATACAACAGACGAGCACATCGCACTGTCAGACATGGTGGAATGTGCAAGGTTTATTCTAGAAATCATCTCAAAGTGGGGTCTTCGTTAGGAGGAAATAGCCATGGGCAACGTGAAGATAAGGGCCATTGTTACAACCGGTTATGGGACCAACTGTGAAGTGGAGATGGCCCATGCAGTGAGGCTTGGTGGGGCAGATGTAGTGGACATCGTCCACCTAAGCGATCTCTTGGACGGGAGCGTAAGGCTCGCAGACTATCAATTCCTCAATCTCCCAGGGGGCTTTCTGGATGGTGACAACCTGGGTGCGGCACAGGCAGGTGCCCACAGGCTGAAATATGCCACAATAAAGGGCTCAGACAGGCGTCTTATAGATGAAATCCTGGAGTTCGTTGAAAGAGGCGGGCTGGTCCTCGGGATATGTAATGGCTTCCAATTACTGGTGAAGACAGGGCTCCTACCAGGTTTTGACGGTGACTACACCAAGAGGCTTGTAAGCCTCACATATAATGACTCTGGGCGCTTTGAAGACAGATGGGTGACCCTTAGGACAAATCCAGATTCTCCATGCATCTTCACTAGGGGCATAGACACCCTAGAGGTACCAGTGAGGCATGGGGAGGGTAAGTTTGTCGCAAAAGACGACGGGGTATTAGAACGACTGAAGCGAGAGGGACTCATTGTCTTTCAGTACGCAGATCCCGCCACCCTTGAGGCCACCATGGCCTATCCCCAGAACCCCAATGGCTCTGTGGAGGCCATAGCTGGGATCACAGACCCAACGGGCAGGATCTTTGGTCTCATGCCTCACCCAGAGGCATTTACCCATAGGACTAATCACCCCAAGTGGACAAGGCTCGATCTCCCAGAAGAAGGGGCTGGGGTGGCCATATTCAAAAATGCCTGCGACTACCTCAAAGAGGCATGATGAAGGCTTGAGGCTACTCAAGGTCCTCTTCTATCTAAGGCGCTTTGTGATCGAAGGGGTCGTCTCGTTCCTTGTCACATCTTTGCTCCTATTCTTTTACGCACCAGACCTCTTGAATTTCATGAAGGCATACCTTGGTCAAGACCTGGCATTTTATGGGGTGTTTGAACCAATGGTCGCCCTGATCAAGGTGGCGAGTATTGGCGCCCTCATAGTCCTGTCACCCTGGTTTGCATTCCGGATAAGTCAGGCATTGAGGGCGGTCTTTGGTTTTAGCCTCACCTTTGTCTCCCTCTTTTTTATCACGTCCTTCATACTCTTTTTTATAGGGGTCCTCTTCTGTTTCTTCGTAACACTCCCCTTTGGCATACACTTTTTACTCCAGTTTGGTTCAGATACCGTGAGGCCCATTATTGGGGTGGGGAAGTTCGTCAATTTCACAGGCTTTTTCCTCTTGGGCTTTGGGACCATCTTTGAGCTCCCACTCATAATGGTGATCATCACGAGGACTGGAGTGGCTGATGCAGAGTTCTTCAAGAAAAACAGGCGCTATGCCATACTGATCGTGGCAATCCTGGCAGCAGTCCTAACCCCAACACCAGATGTATTCAATATGTCGCTCATGGGGATCCCACTCTATTTTCTCTATGAGATCGGGATCATCTTTTCGAGATAGGCATCCTCTATTTAAACACGATCTCACTCCTTGACAACTGGACTATAGAACGTATAGTTAGCGATTCGTATCTTTTATTTTAAAAAATAAGTGCCATGAAAAAAGAACGCTTTAAAGAGACAGTATTTTTTGAAGATATACCCGATACAGGGCTTGAGTTTTACTATGCCGACCTCCCAGGGCTCTTGGATGAAATATCTGAGTGCAGTCCAAATGGGGCGATCGAGGCACATTTGAGGTTAACGAGACGCGGGAAGAACATCTGGGCAGAGGGTACCATTGAGTGTGAACTCTCTCTCAATTGCCACAGGTGCCTTGAGCCGTATCCCTACCCACTCAGCCTCAGATATGCCTATCTCCTCATACCAAGGGAGGTCAAGTGTCACATGAAAGAGGAGATCAGCCTGAAGCCCGAAGACCTAGACGTTGCATTCTTTGATGGGGTGCGACTGGAGCTATTCGATGTCTTCAGGGAACAGGTCCTCCTGAGCCTCCCAGTAAAGCAACTCTGCAAAGAGGATTGCAAGGGGCTGTGCCCTAGTTGTGGCTTTGACCTCAATAAGGGCGATTGCGCCTGTAGCATGGTGAGGCCAGACAACCCATTTTCAGTACTCAGAAAACTCAAATTCGCATCATAATCTGGAGGTAATTCAAGATGGCAGTACCCAAGAGAAAGGTATCCAGGGCCAGGAGGGGCAAGAGGCGCGCGCATGATGCCCTGAGCGCACCTAGTCTCTCACTGTGCGCCCATTGCGCTGAACCCAAGATGCCCCACAGGATTTGCCCAAGCTGTGGCACCTATAAGGGCAAGAACTTCGAAGAAAAGGAAGAGATGGAATAGATCATGCCTGTGGCATTGGATGCCATGGGGGGTGATTACGGCCCTGGGGTCCTAGTAGAAGGGGCCATACAGGCTGCAAGGGACTTTGGTGTAGAGACTATCCTGGTGGGGGATGAAGGCACCCTCAAGGGGCTCTTGGAAGAGAAGGGGGCAAATGGTCTTCCACTAGACATAGTCCATGCGAGCCAGGTGGTGAGCATGGACGAGGCACCCTCAGAGGCCCTGCGCAGAAAAAAGGACTCTACCATCCAGGTCTCCTTTGGCCTCATAAGGGATGGCAGGGCCACTGCCTGTGTGAGCGCTGGTAACTCTGGGGCCACCATGGCCTCTGCCCTCTTCACCCTTGGCAGGATAAAGGGAGTAAGGCCTGCTATAGCCACTGTGATGCCCACGCTAAAGGAGCCAGTGGTGCTCATAGACGTGGGCGCCAATGTGGACTGTAAGCCAATACACCTCTACCAGTTTGCCATAATGGGACATGTCTTTTCAAAGATCCATCTAAAAAAAGACTCCCCCTCTATCGGGCTCTTGAGCATCGGAGAGGAAGACACCAAGGGGAATGTACAGGTAAAAAAGGCCTACGACATGCTCCAGGCCAGTGAGCTCAACTTCGTTGGGAATGTAGAGGGCCGCGACATCTTCAAGGGCGATGTAGATGTAGTGGTATGCGACGGCTTTGTGGGAAACATCTGTCTCAAACTAAGTGAGGGCCTTGCAGAGAGCATCCTCCTTATGCTCAAGCAGGAGATCGAGTCGAGCCTCGTGGCATCCATGGGCTACAAACTCGCGAAAAACGCATTTAAGAGATTTAAGAAAAAGGTTGACTATGCAGAGTATGGTGGTGCGCCGCTCCTCGGTGTCAAGGGCATTGCCATAATCTGTCATGGCAGGTCCAAGGCAAAGGCCATCAAAAACGCCATCCGGGTGGCAGATGAGCTGGCCCGTATGGACCTTCACGCCCACCTCGAGTCATCTTTAAAGGCCATGACATAAGTTGAAGTAGTATATGGAGACTAGAAGTATCATCATAGGCACAGGCTCTGCCATACCCAAAAAGATCATTCACAACAAGGACCTCGAAGAGCTAGTGGATACAAGCGACGAGTGGATCCGGACGAGAACGGGCATTGTCACCCGCCACGTGGTGGAAGAGGGCGAGACGAACTCGAGGCTAGCAGGTGAGGCTGCCAAGAACGCACTAGAGATGGCAGGCCTGTCTCCCGTGGATATCAATCTCATAATCGTCGCAACCCTTACCCCTGACATGCCCATGCCCAGTGTGGCCTGCCTAGTGCAAGATGCCATAGGGGCCAAACAGGCAGGGGCCTTTGACCTGGCAGCCACATGTTCGGGCTTTCTCTACGGACTGGCCATGGCAGATGGCTACCTCAGGATACACCCCGACCACCACGTACTGGTCATCGGAAGCGAGGTCCTCTCCCGTAGAGTAAATTGGAAGGACAGGGGTACATGCATACTCTTTGGCGATGGTGCAGGGGCCGCTATTTTGACAGGGGCTGAGAATGGACGGGGCATAGTCACTAGCCACCTCCATGCAGACGGCTCTCTCTGGGACCTCCTCGCCATACGTGGCCTCGGCACCAGGGAAGAGGTCACCCCTGCACAACTTGAGGCAGGTCTCCAATTCATAGAGATGAATGGAAGGGAGGTGTTCAAACACGCTGTGCGCGCCCTGGAGTCCGTAACCATGGAGGCCTTGGAGACCGCAGGTTGGAAGGGAGAGGATATCGACCTGTTTGTACCACACCAGGCAAACATGCGGATCATAGAACACCTTCGCCAAAGGCTTGGTCTTTCAGAGGAAAAGGTCTTTATCAATATCCACAAGTATGGTAATACCTCCGCAGCTAGTATCCCCATTGCATTAGATGAAGCCAATAGATCGGGCATACTGAAGCCTGGGGCCAAGGTGCTCATGGTGGCATTTGGCGGTGGATTCACCTGGGGATCAGTTGCAATGAAGTGGTGAGAGGTAACATGGCATCAGTAAACTATTTTCTCACAGAAGAACAGCAGATGATAAAGGAGCTGGCTCGACAGATAGCGCGAGAGAAGATCATTCCCCAGAGGGCCGAGCTCGATGAAAAGGAAGAATTCCCCTGGTCCATCATGAAGGACCTGGCACAGGCAGACCTCTTTGGTCTATTTGTGCCAGAGGAGTATGGGGGGCTTGGTGGTGGCTGTATGGACATATGTGTGGCACTTGAGGAATTGGCCTATGGCTGCATTGCAGTGACCACCACCTATGCAGCAAGTGCCCTTGGCAGCTACCCGATTCAGCTCTTCGGTACAGAAGAACAGAAGAAAAAATACCTCCCTCCCATAGCAACTGGCGAGAAGTTTGCCGCCTTTGGTCTCACAGAGGTGAATGCAGGGAGCGATGCAGCAGCCATCCAGACCACAGCAGTAGAAGATGGCGACTACTGGGTCCTCAATGGGTCCAAACAGTGGATCACTACAGGGGGTGAGGCAGAGATCTACACTATCATTGCCCTCACCGACAAACACAAGGGTCCCAGGGGGGCATCGGCCTTCATAGTGGAAAAGGGCGACCCTGGATTCACCTTTGGGAAAAAGGAACGCAAGATGGGGCTCAGGGCCTCCACCACCAGGGAGCTCTTTTTTACGGATTGTCGCATCCCAAAGGACAGGCTTTTGGGAAGGCGCGGGCTAGGCTTTATCATCGCCATGAAGACCCTGGATCTTGCAAGACCCGGTATTGGAGCCATGGGAGTTGGCCTCTCTCAGGCAGCCCTGGACGAAGCGGTCAATCATGCGAGAAAGCGCATCCAGTTTGGGGCCCCAATAATCTCCTTCCAGGCAATCCAACACATGCTCGCCAACATGGCCACTGAGATAGAGGCGTCCAGGGCCCTTGTCTATGCAGTGGCACGCACCATTGATGCAGGAGAAAAGGATATCCAGAAGCTCTCTGCCATGGCAAAGCTCTTCCCCACAGACGTGGCCATGAAGGTGACCACTGATGCGGTCCAGATATTGGGTGGCTACGGCTATATGAAGGACTATCCTGTGGAAAAGATGATGAGGGATGCCAAGGTATTGCAGATATACGAGGGCACAAACCAGATCTTGAGGAACGTCATTGGCCAGTCACTCAACAAGGAATATTCGAAAAGGTAACCTATGGAGATCATCTGCTGCATAAAACAGGTACCTGCCACAGACACCGTCCGTTTTGACCCTGAAAAGGGGACCCTCATTAGAGAGGGCATAGTGGCAGAGATAAACCCCTACGACCTCTTTGCCCTGGAGGCAGCGGTCCAGTTGCGCGAAAGCTATGGCGGCAGGGTCACAGTCCTTTCCATGGGCCCCCCGCAGGCTGAAGAGGCCATCCGAGAGGCCATAAGCCGTGGGGCAGACGGAGGTATACTCCTCTCAGACAGGGCATTTGCTGGTTCAGATACCCTTGCCACATCATATATCCTCAAAAAGGCCATAGAAAAGATAGGTTCCTGGGACGTGGTGCTCTGTGGAAAGCAGACTACTGATGGAGACACTGCCCAGGTAGGTCCGGGGCTCGCAGCGCGCCTGGGTTGTACTTGTATAACTTGCGTAGAGGCCATAGAGAGGATGGAGGATGGACGTTTTAGAGTGCGCCGAAGGCTAGAAGAGGGAACCTACACCCTTGAGGCCGACTCTCCCCTGGTCATAACCATAGAGATGGGGGCTAACAGCCCAAGGGTGCCATCGTTAAAAGGCAAGATGAGGGCCAAGAAGGCAGAGATCCCCATCTTTACCAAAGAGGACATTGGTGCAGAGGATGAGATGATCGGCCTTGCCGGTTCTCCCACCTCAGTGGACTCCACCTATGTGCCTGAATTCAAGGGAACCCACGAGATGATCCAGGGTACACCGGCTGAACAGGTAGATGCCCTCTTGAAGATATTCAGGGAGGCAGGCGTCTAAGGGGTTAATAGATATGGGCAGTGGAATTTGGGTAATTGGAGAAATCGAAGGATATGGGCTCCACCCAGTGACCCAGGAACTCCTTTCAAAATCGAGGTCTTTAAGAGAAGAACTGGGAGAAGAGCTCTCCTGTCTGCTCGTGGGGCACGATGTGGCGAGATTCAAGGAAGAGCCCTTCAGATATGGGGCAGACCGTGTGATCCTTGTGGAAGATAGCTCTCTTGAACCCTTCTCTGAGACACAATTTGGTAAGATCATAGCAGAACTGGCCCGCGAAAAGGGGCCAACCATCATACTCTCAGGGGCAACTGAACGGGCAAAGGCCTTTATGCCCATAGCCCAGACCATCTTAGAGACAGGCCTTACTGCCAACTGTATGGACCTTGCCATAGACCCACAGACAAAGGTCCTCCTCCAGACACGTCCTGCCTATGGCGGAAACCTCATGGCCACCATCGTATGCAGGGAGAGGCGGCCTCAGATGGCCACAGTGAGGGCAGGTGTCTTCAAGGCCGAACAGTTGAGCGAGTGGAAGGTCGGGCCAGTAGAAGAGGTGGAGCTTAAGGATGAACTCAGGCAAAATCCCCTTACCCAAGTGGCCTTTGAGCCCAAGTCGGATGACGAGGCCATCCCAGATTATAAGGGCGCAGATGTGGTTGTGGTAGCTGGCCGCGGGGTGGCAGAGAAAGGATTGATAGAAAAACTCAAGGTCATTGCCCAGGCCCTTGGAGGTGTCTTGGGTGCCACAAGGCCTGTAACAGATATGGGGCTTTTGCCCCGCCACGCCCAGATCGGTCAAACTGGCCAGGTGGTGAGTCCAACCCTCTATCTGGGCTTTGGTGTCTCTGGGGCAGCACCACACACCATTGGCATCCAAGGGTCAAAGGTCATTGTAGCAGTAAACAAAGACCCAGAGGCCCCAATATTTAAGCTTGCAAACTATGGGATCGTAGGTGATGCCAAGGAGATCATAGACCTACTGGTGGACAGACTCAGGGATAGAACAGGACGGGGGGAGCAAAATGTTTGACCTCACTGGTAAAAGGGCCCTCGTCACAGGGGGGTCCAGGGGTATAGGAAGGGCCATTTGCCTTGGTCTTGCGCGGGCAGGTGCAGAGGTTTTCATAAATTATGCCAGAGGTGAAGAAGCGGCCCAAAAGGTAAAGGAAGAGGTGGAAGGCGCAGGCGGCACTGCCCATGTAGTGGGTTTTGATGTGGGCTCGGGGGATACAGTAAAAGAGGTCATAGGAGACCTCATCAAGACACACGGCCCCATCCAGATCTTGGTGAACAACGCAGGTATTACAAGGGATTCCCTCTTTATGCGCATGAAAGATGAGGCAATCGAGGAGGTCATAAGGACAAACCTCATTGGGGCCATGAACTGCACCAAGGCAGTCTTAAACCCTATGATGAAGGGGCGATGGGGGCGCATCATAAATATTGGCTCTGTTGTGGCGAGTGTCGGTAATGTGGGCCAGGCCAACTACTGTGCATCCAAGGCTGGGATCGAGGGCTTTTCCAAGGCCATTGCCAAGGAGGTGGCCACCAGGGGCATAACGTGTAATGTCATTGCACCAGGATTTATCGCGACCGACATGACCGCAGGTCTTCCAGAAAAGGTAAAAGATGCCATCCTGGGCGAGATCCCAATAGGTCGCATGGGTACCCCAGAAGAAGTGGCGGCGGCGTGTGTATTTTTGGCCTCAAACGAGGCTTCGTATATCACAGGGCACGTACTCCATGTCAATGGTGGTATGCTCTGTATTTGATGATCTTTAAGTATCAAGGAGGATAACATGAGTGTCGAAGAAAAAATGGTGGAAATAATTGCAAAGCAGTTGAGTGTGGACAAGTCCAAGGTAGTGCCAGAGGCGTCCTTTGTAGATGACCTTGGGGCAGACTCACTGGACCTTGTGGAGCTTGTGATGGCTATGGAAGAGGAATTTGGCATGGAAATCGCCGATGAAGATGCTGAAAAGCTACAGACAGTTCAAGACGCCATCAACTATGTAAAAGAGAGGCAATAGAGACCAACCCGAAAGAGAGATTTATATTCCTTTAGTGGGGCTACCGTGACAGGCAAAAGAAGAGTCGTCGTAACCGGAATGGGCATTTTATCCCCTGTGGGGATTGGCCTTGAGGAAAACTGGGACAACATCGTAGCGGGGCGCTCTGGCATCGGTCCTGTGACCCGATTCGATTGCTCTAACTATCCGTCAAGGATAGCTGGAGAGGTCAAAGACTTCAAACCAGAAGACTACATGCCTCAAAAACTGGTAAAGAGGCTCGACCCCTTTGTCCAGTTGGCAGTGGCCGCTGCTTCTATGGCCATGGAGGATGCAGACCTTGACCTCACCAAACAAGACCCTCATCGCTGTGGAGTGATCACTGGTGTTGGACTCGGGGGATTAGGGACCATTGAATTCTACAGGGACGTACTGGTAAATCGAGGCCCCAGACGGGTGAGCCCGTTCTTCATACCTATGGCCATACCAAACATGGCCTCTGGCCAGATCTCCATCGTATTTGGGGCAAAGGGGCCAAATACAGTGGTCTGCACTGCCTGTGCAGCAGGTACCCATGCCATAGGCGAGGCCTTTAAGGCCATCCAGAGGGGCGATGCCGACTGTATGATCACAGGAGGCTGCGAATCTGTCATAACGCCCCTTGCCTTTGCAGGCTTTTCTGCCCTAAAGGCACTCTCTACCAGAAATGATGAACCAGAGCGGGCGTCTCGTCCATTTGATAAAGACAGGGACGGCTTTGTCATTGGCGAGGGGGCAGGAATCCTCATTTTGGAAGAGCTCGAACACGCACTCCAACGAGGTGCACGTATAAGGGCAGAGGTATTGGGGTATGGGCTCACTGGTGATGCCTATCACATGACAGCCCCACCAGAAGATGGTGAGGGTGCCATAAACTGTATGAAGATGGCCATTGGCGATGCAGGCCTTACCCCAGAGGATATAGACTACATAAATGCCCACGGGACCAGCACGCCACTGAACGACGCCGTAGAGACCAGGGCCATAAAGGCCGTCTTTGGGGAGAGGGCGAGGTCCATCCCTGTAAGCTCCACAAAATCCATGACAGGTCACCTCTTAGGTGGTACTGGCGGAATAGAGGCCATCTACTCCATAATGGCCATCCAGTCGGGCATCATACCACCTACTATCAATCTCGAGGCCACAGAGCCAGACATGGACCTAGACTATGTGCCCAACGAGGCGCGTCAGATGGATATCGATGTGGCCATGAGCAACTCCTTTGGCTTTGGCGGCACCAATGCAGTAATCATCTTTGGAAAGTACAGGGATTAGAGTGATACTGAAATGAAGATAGCCATAGGATCGGACCACGGCGGTTTTGAATTGAAAGAGAACTTGAAGCGTCTCATCACAGAGTTGGGCCACGAGGTCAAGGACTGCGGGTGCCACAGTAGCGAGTCCACCGACTACCCCATCTATGGGAAGGCTGTGGCAGAGTTGGTCATGGCAGGCGCTGTGGACAGCGGCATCCTCATATGCGGTACAGGGATTGGGATGAGCATGGTGGCCAATAGGTTTCCTGGAATAAGGGCAGCCCTTTGTCATGAACTCTACACGGCGCGTATGAGCCGTGCCCACAACGATGCCAACATCTTGTGTATTGGGGCCAGGGTCACTGGACCAGGGCTTGCAGAGGAGATGGTAAAGGTGTGGCTCTCCACCCCATTTGAAGGCGGCCGCCACCTCAGGAGGATCAGCCTGTTCGACAGAAAGGGATAGAAGAGATGCAGTACCTCTACGAGACAGACAGAGAGATTTTTAGGGCACTTAAGGCCGAGATCGAAAGGCAGACTGGGCAGTTGGAGATGATCGCCTCTGAGAACTTTGTGAGCGAGGCGGTGATGGAGGCCGAGGGCAGTGCATTCATGAACAAATATGCCGAGGGCTATCCAGGCAGACGCTACTACGGTGGATGCGAAAACATGGATGTGGTGGAGAGGCTCGCAGTGGAGAGGCTGAACATGCTCTTTGGCTCTGAATTCGCAAACGTCCAGCCCCACTCTGGCAGCCAGGCCAACATGGCAGTCTACTTTGCCATACTAAACCCAGGGGACACCATCTTGTCCATGAGCCTTGCCCATGGCGGCCACCTCTCCCATGGGGCCAGGGTTAGCTTTTCTGGAAGGCTCTTTAATGTTGTACACTACGGGGTGAGCAAGGATACGGAACAGATAGACTTTGACGAGGTGGGGGCAAAGGCCCTTAAACACCGGCCGCGGCTCATCGTGGCAGGTGCCAGTGCCTACCCAAGGACCATCAACTTCGAGGAATTCAAAATGATCGCAGACGAGGTGGGGGCCTACCTCATGGTGGACATGGCCCACATTGCAGGGCTCGTTGCCGCAGGCATACATCCGTCTCCAGTACCCTTTGCAGACTTTGTCACCTCCACCACACACAAGACGCTTAGGGGTCCCAGGGGTGGTTTCATCCTGGCAAAAGAGCAGTATGCAAGGCTCATCAACTCTCAGATATTTCCTGGCATCCAGGGCGGCCCCCTAATGCACGTGATCGCCGCCAAGGCAGTGGCCTTCAAAGAGGCCCTCGCAGCAGAGTTCAAGACCTATCAGCAGAATATAGTGAAGAATGCAAGACAGCTTGCAACTACCTTAAAGGACAGGGGTTTTAGGTTGGTCTCTGGCGGCACAGACAATCATATGGTGCTCGTAGACCTTACAGATAAAAAAATCACTGGGAAAGAGGCAGAAGAGGTATTGGAGATGGCAGGGATCACTGTGAACAAGAACGCCATCCCCTTTGACCCTCAGCCCCCCACAGTGACCAGTGGAATCCGCATTGGCACCCCTGCTATTACAACAAGAGGCCTCACGGAGAAAGACGTAGAGGAGGTGGCCAATTACATCGCAGACATCCTCTTGGACCCATCCAATGACTCTCTCATAAGGGATGTGCGTCTCAAGATCAAGGCCATCTGCGATCGCTATCCCCTCTACACAGAAAGGCTTGAACGCTATAATGCCGTGCTCCAAAGGGAAAAATGACCAACGCCCCGATTGGGACCACTACTTCATGTCCATCTGTGACCTCGTGGCCACGAGGTCTACATGCCTCAGGCGCCAGGTTGGCGCAATCCTCGTAAAAGAAAACCGCATACTTGCAACTGGTTATAACGGCGCCCCAAGCGGACTCAGACACTGCCTGGAGATAGGGTGTCTGCGTGAGGCGCTCAAGATCCCATCTGGGACCCGTCATGAACTCTGTAGGGCACTCCATGCAGAGCAGAACTGCCTCATCCAGGCCGCCTACCACGGGGTGAGCGTTGCAGGCTCAATCTTGTACTGCACCAATCTCCCTTGCATAATCTGCACTAAGATGCTTATAAATGCAGGTATCATGAAGATCTTCTACAAATCGGGCTACCCCGATGAATTGTCTAAAGACATGTTGAGGGAGGCAGGGGTGAGGCTTGTGAAGTTGGAGGAGTGATGAAGTGCCCCTTTTGCCATGCACCAGACACCCGGGTAGTGGATTCCAGGCCCAGCCAAGATGGACGGGCCATAAGACGAAGGCGTGAGTGCACTTCGTGCCAGAAGCGCTTTACCACTTACGAGCGCGTTGAGGAGTTCCAACCCCTGGTGATCAAGAAGGACGGGAGGCGTGAACCCTTTAACAGGACCAAGATTATTGAGGGCATATTGAAGGCGTGTGAAAAGCGTCCTATCGGTCTCGACCAGATCGAGGATTTCGTCCAGGAACTGGAACGGGAGATCCAGGAGAAGGGCGAACGGGAGATCCCCTCGTCAAAGATCGGAGAACGGGTCATGGCAAAGCTGAAGGAGTGGGACGACGTGGCCTATGTACGCTTTGCCTCTGTGTACAAGCAATTTAAGGACCTCAATGCCTTTATGGAACAGTTAAAAGAGCTCCTCAATGAGAACTGAGTGACCTCAGTGACTCTATCTTGGCGAAAACTGAAGGGAAGCGGCCTCTGTCTGTATGGGGTAGGAAGAGGGCACCAGTCAGCTTGCTCATGAAATCTCCCCTCACATTCATCTCAAGATAGGTGATTCTCTTAGTAATCTCGTCTATCTCCTTAATGGCCCCCCTATCCAACAAGAGGGCCTTGGCCCCAAGACCTGCTGCATTCCCCAGGCCCACGAATCTCTCTATGGGTACGTCTGGCAACATCCCTATGGTGATGGCACGCCCTGGGTCTATGTAGTTTCCAAATGCCCCTGCCACATAAAACTTGTCTATGTCCTCAAAACCTATCCCAACGCTCTCGATCACCACATTCAATATGGTGTACATGGCCCCCTTGGACCTTATGAGGTTCTTGATGTCGCTCTGGGTAATATAGATGGGAGACCCTGTGGCAGTCTCTTGAGACGTGGCCACTATAAAGGCCATTTCACCGCCTATCTCTTTAACACGCCCTGGCCACCTCTCGGGGACGAGTTTTCCAGTGGGGTCCACCAGCCCAGCCACAAACATCTCTGCCATGAGATCGATTATCCCAGAGCCACAAAGGCCCTTGGGAGGGACATCACCTATGGTCTTATAGGTGATCTCAAGCCTCTCCGGATCTATCCTCACCCGCTCTATGGCCCCCTGAGTTGCCCTCATGCCACAGGTGAGGATGCCACTTTCAAGGGCAGGGCCTGCTGCACCAGCACAGGCCACCATCCACATGGAGTTCCCCAAGACCACCTCTGCATTGGTCCCAACGTCTATTAACATGGAGATCTCCTCCCTGCGGTGCATCCCTGAGGCGAGGATACCTGCCAAAAGATCGCCGCCAAAGTAACTGCCCACATTGGGGAATATATAGATTGAACCCAATGGGTGTATATTTAGACCCAACTCCCTGGCCTCTAAGAGATCGAACCTGTTGGCCACAGGAAGATAGGGCTCTTTACATATGTGGGATGGGTCGAGTGCCAGGAGGAAGTGGACCATGGTGGTATTGCCGGCAATGGAGGCAAAGTAGATGTCCTCACTTTTCCTCCCAACCAGTGTAACTAGGTCCTCTATGCCCTTGTTGATGGTATCTAGTGCCTCTTTTTGGAGCTCCAAGAGCCCCTCCCTTTTGGCTGCATGGAGAATCCTCGCCAGGATGTCTTCTCCATGGCGCCGCTGGGGGTTTTCATATTGCCTCCTTGCGAGCTCTTCACCAGTGGTAAGATCCATGAGATAGAGCACAATGGTGGTGCTCCCAAGATCCACTGCCACACCAAGGTCACCCTCTATCCCGCCCCTTGGGCCCACCCTGGCCACCCTGAGGCCCGCATCTTGGGCCACCACCAGGATGTCGAGGTCGAGTACACCTGAAAAGACTAGTGACGATAGCTCCCTCAGTGCTTCCAAAGGGATAACAACATGGGACTCATCCCCTTGAAACCGCCCCTCTAGGGCCTCTCTCAAACGGGCCTCTGGGCTCCTATTGTCATTAAGCGATGGTTTTTGGAGGGTGATCGCCTCTAGCCTTGCTACTGGATCAATCGAGGGGCTCTTTTTCGATATCGATGATGCCACAGCGGTCCCTATCCTCCATAGATCTCAGCTCCCGATCCAACTCCTCTTCCATCTTCTTGATGGCCCTTTTCATTCTCCAGCCCACATAGAGGGCGATTCCACTAAACACTGCCAGTGCCGCCAAGAATATGGGGAGTGCCAAGAAGAAAAATGCCACTAAAAAGCAGATGGCCCCAAGTATGGTAAGAAATGTTGTAAATGGTCCGCCTGTACGCTGATAATAATAGTAATATCTCATATCCTTAACCTTTTACTGCCACGATTTCATTATCGATCCTCGCTGGATCGCCTGAATTATAATATAAGATGTTTTTCAGGTGAAAAAAGCTGTCAATGTCAATTGCCTCGAATAAAAATGCCATCCCCTGCCCATCAGTGCGGACTACCTTGGCCTTGATGGTCAATATGAGCTCAGATGTAGTGCCGCTCAACCTCAACCTGAGCGTACAAGGGGTGTCTACTGGGAGCCTCTTTGCCGTCTCCACGTAGAGTCCTTTAAGGCTTATGTCCCTGGTAGAATCGGCCTTAAAGGGTTCTAGGCCCTCCACCATTGGCTCCACAGTACATTCTACCCGAAAGACCACCCTGAGGTTCTGCCTCTTTTCCCTATAGTCCACGTGGCCCTCTGTCAACCTATGCCTCCTCCACCTTTTCTCTGATGAGGGCCCGCATCTTTAACCTAAGGCCCTGGAGCCTTATGAAGCCCTCTGCATCCCTCTGGTCATAGACCGCATCTTCTTCAAATGTGGCAAGTTCTGGGCTATAGAGGGATTTGGGAGACTTCCTGCCCACTACCTGACAGTTACCCTTATAGAGTTTGAGCCTGACAGTACCAGTACACTCCTTCTGGGACTCGTCTATTAGGGCCTGGAGCGATTCCCTCTCTGGGGAATACCAAAAGCCATAGTAGACCAGCTCTGCATACTTGGGGATGAGGCTATCTCTTAGGTGGACTACCTCCCTGTCAAGGGTAATGGACTCTATGGCCTGGTGCGCCACTCGCCAGATCGTACCCCCTGGGGTCTCATATACACCCCTCGACTTCATGCCCACAAACCTGTTTTCCACGATGTCCACCCGCCCAATGCCGTGTAGTGCCCCGAACTCATTGAGCCTTTGGAGGACCTGGCTTGGGCCAAGGGGTTCCCCATCTATGGCCACTGGATCGCCCTTTTCGAAGGTGATTTCCACATATTGGGGCTCATTTGGTGCATCTTCTAGGGACCTTGTCCACTTGAACATGTCCTCTGGTGGCTCTCGCCAGGGGTCTTCCAGGATACCGCCCTCGTAGCTTATGTGGAGCATGTTCTCGTCCATACTGTATGGCTTTTCCTTTGTGGCAGTAACAGGGATACCCTGGGCCTCTGCAAAGGCAATGAGCTTTGTCCTGCTGTTGAGGTCCCATATACGCCAAGGGGCAATGATCTTGAGAGATGGGTCTAGGGCCATGTAGGTGAGTTCAAAGCGCACCTGATCGTTGCCCTTTCCTGTTGCACCATGGCTTACGGCATCTGCCCCAAACGCCTGGGCCACCCTCACCTGTTCCTTGGCGATGAGCGGCCTTGCAATGGATGTCCCAAGGAGATACTGGCCCTCGTAGATGGCATTGGCTCTCATCATGGGGAACACAAAGTCCCTTACGAACTCTTCTTTGAGGTCCTTGATCACCACCTCGTCTGCCCCAGTGGCCCATGCCTTTTCGCGAACCCTATCCCAGTCCTCATCCTGGCCTATGTCTGCTGAATAGCAGATGATCTCACAACCATAGGTCTCTTTCAACCACTTGAGGATCACTGAGGTATCTAAACCGCCTGAGTATGCAAGACAGATCTTCTTTGGTCTATCGTTCATGGCATCTATACTCCATCTCTAAGATCTAGCGCCCAAAAGAGGATGCTCGCTGCAAGGTGCATCTTGTTTTCAGCCTGATCCCATACCACAGACTGGGGGCCCTCCAAGACCTCCTCTGTTATCTCTTCACCCCTGTGGGCTGGGAGGCAGTGGAGCACTATGGCGTCACTAGGTGCATGGGAAAGGAGCGTGCTGTTCAACTGATATGGCATGAAGACCTCGCGGCGCCTTTCTGCCTCGTCTTCCTGGCCCATGCTCGCCCAGACATCTGTATTGATCACCTGGGCACTACGCACTGCCTCTACAGGGTCTTCCACAATCTCTACCTTTGCCCCCTGCGTCCTCGCCTCTTTGAGGATGGCCTCGTCTGGCTCAAAGCCTTTGGGGCAAGCCACTTTGAGGGAAAACCCAAGGCGTGCCGAAAGCTCTATCCAGGAGTGACACACATTGTTACCGTCTCCCACCCAGGCCACCGAGAGACCAGAGCAATCGTGCCCCTTCCTCTCCATCACTGTCATTATGTCAGAGAGTGCCTGGCATGGGTGATGTTCATTGGTGAGCCCATTTATAACAGGGATTTCAGACCACTCTGCAAACTCGTCCACCACAGACTGGCCAAAGGTCCTTATTACCACACAGTCTAGATATCTCGAAAGGACCCTGGCAGTGTCCTTTATGGGCTCTCCTCTTTGGAGTTGTAGGTCCTTGGACGACATAAAAGTGACCTGGCCGCCCAGGGTAAACATGGCTGCCTCAAAGGAGACACGGGTCCTCGTAGATGGCTTTTCAAAAAGGAGGCCAAGGCTCTTCCCAGTGGCAGGAAAGGACTGTATCCCCGC
This sequence comes from Deltaproteobacteria bacterium, assembly GCA_015494155.1. Classification (GTDB taxonomy): domain Bacteria; phylum Desulfobacterota; class Dissulfuribacteria; order Dissulfuribacterales; family Dissulfuribacteraceae; genus WGBU01. Next base: position 19,811 of record WGBU01000049.1, read on the forward strand.
CTGCTTCTGGCGCTTTAGCCTAAAGGCCCCTTCAAGTACCCTCTCTATCTCTTCACTCGTAAGGTCCAATACCCTTAAAAAGTGTCTTGGTTTGCCTTGCTTCATAGTCTCTCTTTCCTCTATCATAATTCTAATCCAAGGGAGGCCTCACGCAGGGCCTATGGCAGACAATACCTCCCTCACACAGGTCAAAAACTCCTCTATCTCCTCTCTCGTTATAATGAGTGGCGGCAGACACCTCAAGAGTTTGTCCCCTGGGGTGATTACCAAGACCCCCTTCTCTAGGAACCTTTTCCCAATCCCAGGGATTGGACTGTGGAACTCAACTGCCTGAATGAGGCCTCGTCCACGCACCTCCTTCACAAGCCCTGGATACTCGCCTTTTATTGCCCAAAGCCCCTCTTTCAAGACCTCGCCCTTTTCTCTGACCTCATCCAAGAAGCGCACATCTCCAACCAGTTCTACCACCCTCTTTGCCACCTGGCAGATTACTGGATTACCGCCAAAGGTGGAGGCGTGTGTCCCAGGTGGGAGATAGGACATGGCGCGCTCTCGTGCCACCAACGCCCCTATGGGAAGCCCATTTCCAAGGGCCTTGGCAAGGCACATGAGGTCTGGGACGACTGGCGTCCCCTGGTGGGCAAAGAGGTGGCCTGTCCTTCCCATACCCACCTGCACCTCATCGAAACAGAGGAGGAGCCCATTTTCATCACAAAGACGCCTTGCCGCCTCAAGGTATTCGTCTTCCAGTTCAAACACCCCACCCTCTCCCTGGATGGGTTCAAGTATCACCCCGCAGGTCCTCTTTCCAATGGCGAGCCTAAGGGCCTTTATGTCGTTCCTGGGGACAAAGGTGACGGTTGGCAACATGGGGCGAAAGTCTTTCTGAAACTTGGGTTGACCTGTGAGGGAGAGTGCCCCAAGGGTGCGCCCATGAAACGAGCCCTCAAGGGCAATGACCTCCACTGCCCCAGGCCCCTTGGTCTCCCTCCCAAAGCGGCGCATGAGCTTAAAGGCCGCCTCTACTGCCTCTGCCCCTGAGTTACAGAAAAATACCTTCTCCCCGAATGAACGCTCACAGATGGCGCTGGCAAGCTCTGCCTGGGGCCTCGTCCAGTAGAGGTTTGATACGTGCCAGAGCTCTTCAAGCGCCCTTTTTGCCACCTCTATGAGTCCTGGGTGGCAGTGGCCCAGGTTGCAGACTGCAATCCCAGAGGTGAAGTCCAGGTACTCTCGACCAGTCTCATCCATGAGCCTCGTGCCATTCCCCTTTACGAGCACTACAGGAAATCTCGCATATGTATCTGCAATATGTTCAAAAAACCGCGTCATTTTGCCACCACCTCCGTACCAACACCCTTATCGGTCAGGAGTTCAAGGAGGATGGCATGTTCTATCCTGCCATCTATGATGTGGGCCTTTTTTACCCCCTGTCGCAAGGCCTTCTTACACGCCTTTAGCTTGGGTATCATCCCGCCCTTGGCCACTCCCTCTTCAATTAGGGCATCCACCTGGTCCAGCGTAATAGATGGGATGAGTTCCTGTTCCCCTGTCTCGCTCTCTCTCATCACCCCTGATACATCGGTCAGGAGTATGAGTTTCTCCGCCTTGAGTGCCCCTGCTATGGCGCCTGCCACCAGATCTGCATTGATGTTGTGAGCCGTACCATCTGGGCCAACACCTACAGGTGCAATCACCGGTACGAACCCCGCATTTTCAAGGGCATTCAAGACCTCTACATTGACCTCCTCCACCTTCCCCACCCTTCCTATGTCAATGATCTCTGGAGGCCTCTCATCTCCACTATACTTGTATATCTTCATACGGGACGTCTTTATGAGGTCGCCGTCTCTGCCAGAGAGCCCCACTGCCCTTCCACCATGGGCATTGATGAGGCCAACGATCTCCTTGTTCACAGTGCCTACCAACACCATCTCCACCACGCTCATGGTCTCGTCGTCTGTCACCCTCTGCCCCTCTACAAAGGTGGGCTGTATGCCCATGCGCTCGAGGGTCTTGGAGATCTGTGGGCCACCACCGTGTACAACCACAGGCCTTATGCCAATGTATTTTAAGAGTATTATATCGAGCACAAAATTCTTCTTGAGGCCCTGGTCCACCATGGCGTGGCCGCCATACTTAATGACCACGGTCTTACCAAAGAACTTCCTTATGTATGGTAGGGCCTCTATGAGGACATTTGCACGATCATTCATCTGAACGCCCCCACTTTCTACAGGATGAACCTGCTCAGGTCTTCGTCGCCAATGATCCCTTCAAGCCTCTCTCTCACATACTCGGCAGTGATAGGTATTGACCTTGGGCCAATGTCTGGGGCCTCGAAGGAGACCTCCTCTAGGAGCTTCTCCATTACCGTGTGTAGCCTCCTTGCCCCAATGTTCTCTGTACGTTCATTGACCTCAAAGGCGATCCGCGCAATCTCCCTAATGGCCTCGTCGTCGAAATCGAGCGTAATACCCTCTGTCTCCATGAGTGCCTTGTACTGGGTGACCAGGGCATTTTCTGGCTCTTTTAATATCCTGTAAAAGTCTTCCTGGGTGAGTGGGCTCAGCTCAACCCTGATGGGGAAACGCCCCTGGAGTTCTGGGAGTAGATCTGAAGGCTTTGCCACATGAAATGCACCGCTCGCAATAAAGAGTATGTGATCTGTGCGCACAATCCCATACTTGGTATGGACGCTCGTACCCTCCACGATGGGAAGGAGGTCACGCTGCACGCCCTCCCTGGACACGTCAGGGCCAGAGCCACCCCCTTTGGCAGCCACCTTGTCGATCTCGTCCAAGAAGATTATGCCAGACTGTTCCACCCGCTGGATGGCCATCTCCACCACCTTGTCCATGTCGATCAACTGGCCTGCTGCCTCCTGTTCCAGGAACTTGCGTGCCTCGCTCACCTTCACCTTCCGGCGCTTCTTACGGGATGGAAAGAGGTTTGAAAACATCTCCTGGATATTCGACTGGAGCTCCTCCATGCCTGATGCCGCCAGGATCTCCACCATGGGCCCTTGGGGCCGCTGCGGAAGGTCCAATTCCACATACCGGTCCTCGAGTTTACCCTCTCTCAGCATCTCACGTAGCCGCTCCCTGGTGGAGTCGTAGCTCCTCTCTGGGGCAGGCCCTCCACCTGGGGGTCCGACCGGTGTGCCTGGTGTGGGAAGGAGTAGGTCGAGAAGCCTCTCTTCTGCCTTTACCTTCGCCTCCTTTTCCACCTTTGCCTTTTCCTCGGTCTTCACCATGTCTACTGCCAGGTGAGTGAGGTCACGGATCATGGATTCCACGTCTCTCCCCACATAGCCCACCTCAGTAAACTTGGTGGCCTCCACCTTTAGAAAGGGGGAGTTGGCAAGGCGTGCAAGCCGCCTGGCAATCTCTGTCTTTCCCACGCCAGTAGGCCCTATCATGATGATATTTTTGGGTGCAATCTCGTCTCTCAGTGCCTCTGGTATCTGTTGCCTGCGCCACCTGTTTCTCAGGGCAATGGCAACTGAGCGCTTGGCCTGATCCTGGCCTATTATGTACTTATCAAGTTCACTTACTATCTCTCTTGGAGTTAGAGGTGCCTCTTGCATTCTCATTCCTTCCTCCTCACTCTTCCTCTTGAGTCTATTCTGGTCACCAGTTGAGTTCCTCGACGAAAACCGATGAGTTCGTGTATATACAAATGGACGAGGCGATCTCCAAGGACTTTTCTGCGATCTCTCTTGCGCTGAGTTCTGTGTTTTCGAGGAGTGCCTTTGCCGCTGCCTGGGCATAGGGTCCTCCAGAGCCTATGGCCAACACGCCATGGTCTGGCTCTATGACATCCCCTGCCCCAGAGAGTAGGAGCGACTTTTCCCTGTCTCCTGCAATGAGCATTGCCTCGAGGCGCCTAAGTATCTTGTCTGTACGCCAGTCCTTAGCGAGCTCCACAGAGGCCCTAACAAGGTTACCGTTATATTCCTCAAGGCGCTTTTCTAGCTTTTCAAAGAGTGTCATGGCGTCGGCCGTAGAGCCGGCAAATCCTACGAGCACCTTTCCATTATAGAGACGACGCACCTTCCGCGCCTGGTGTTTTATCACAGTATTTCCAAGCGTCACCTGGCCGTCAGAGGCCAGGACAAGGCTATTTCCCCGTCGGACTGCAACTACTGTTGTCCCATGCATATGATGATCTTACCCCTTTTTTCCTTTTTCCAATGTGGAGGCCCCCTTCTTGGCCCCCTTTCCTGCCCTTGGATGGCACCTGTCGTAGATGGTGGCAAGGGCCGAGATCTCAAGGTGAGTATATCTCTGGGTAGTCTGTAGGCTAGAGTGGCCCAGCATCTCCTGGATGGCCCTAAGATCTGCGCCCGCCTCAAGGAGGTGGGATGCCATGGCATGGCGCAGGGTGTGGGGTGTACAGTGGGCAGAGACCCCTGACCGCAACCTTAAGGCCTTTATTAGACGCTGTACAGCCCTCACAGAGAGTCTTTCGCCACTTCGGTTCAAAAAGAGTGGTTGACTTGTGCCCTCTTCGGGAGCGCCCCTTTTGACCAATTCTCCACGCCTGGCCAGGTAAGACTTTAATGCCTCAATGGCCTTTTCCCCAATAGGCACGATCCGCTCCTTACGCCCCTTTCCCCTCACTTTGACTACTGTGAGATCAGTCGAGACGTCATCGAGATCAAGGCCCACGAGCTCACTCACCCTGAGGCCCGAGCTATAGAGTAGTTCACAGATCGCCCTGTTACGCAGTCCCAAGACCCCTTTTTTCTCGTTGGCCTCGATGATACAAAAGACGTCATCCACATTGAGATAGTCTGGCAGATTCGGGCGGTGCTTTGGTAGCCTCACCAATCTGGCAGGATTCTGGTCCACCATACCCTCTCTCTGTAGGTGGTCAAAAAAGGCCCTAAGAGAAGAGAGCTTCCTCGAAAGTGTTACGGGCCTTAGACCCTCCTTGGCCATATTGTAAAGCCATGCACGTATTGACTTCACATCAGTGGGCGTCATCTTAGATGAGCGGACATATCCCAAAAAAGACTGTACATCTCTCACATAACCCCGTATTGTATGGGGTGAATAGTTCTTCTCACTCTCGAGGCTATTTTCAAATCCCTTAAGGGCCTTTAGGTAGTTTTTCATATTAAAAATATAAAATGAAACTTCCTTTTTACCATATCATACTTAGAATTCAACTATTGGATTATCAGTACCATTAACTTGGCAATCGTTTGAGGAACGTATATAAGTAGCACTATGGGTAAACTACCTCACATAATACTAAGCAAAAAGCTTAAGGCCCTGCAGGACCCTACACGGCTCAAGATACTCTCGCTCCTTTCAAAAAGGCCACTTTGTGTATGTGTGATCACCGAGGCCCTTAGGCTTGCACAACCCACGATCTCTCGCCACCTGGCACTCTTGGAAAACGCAGGCTTCATACAAAAGGAAAGGCAGGGCCGTATGATAATCTATGCCATATCACCAGAAGACGAACTGGCCCAGAGGCTCTTAGACGTGACCCTTAAAGAGACTGCAAAGGACCCAGAGTGTGCCGCTCTCTCGAACCATGTAGAAGACGAGACAGGAGGTACCCTTGCCCTCTTGAGACGGCAGGAAGACCCGCTTACTCCAAGGAAAAAACAGCAGGAGATGATCTGACAAGATGGCCACACACGAGATGCTCTATAGACTGCTGGGCTTTGCAGGGACCTTTTTGGCAGTTGCCATATTCGAATGGGTGAGGCCAAGGAGGCAACTCACACAGGACAAGAAAAAGAGGTGGCAGAAAAACCTCCTATTGATCCTCGTAGACACTGTGGCCATGAGGTTGATCCTGCCCGTCTCGTTTGTGCTCCTCGCCTACTCTGCTCAAGAGGCGGGCTGGGGGCTACTAAATGTTCTAGATCTGCCAGGGTGGATCAGATTTCTGGTGGGCTTCTTTGCACTGGATCTGGTCATCTACCTCCAGCACCTGATGTTCCATGCAGTCCCACTCCTCTGGCGGCTCCACATGGTACACCACGCAGACATGGACATAGACGTTACCACTGGGCTCCGCTTTCACCCCATAGAGATCATACTCTCAGGGCTCATAAAGATGGCCACTATTGCAGCGCTTGGCCCACCCCCAGAGGCAGTCCTGGCCTTTGAAATCGCGCTTAATGCCACCTCCCTCTTTAACCACGGCAATATCTTCATTCCCACCGGTTTAGACTCCATCTTGCGTCTAGTTGTAGTGACGCCAGATATGCACAGGGTGCATCACTCCGTGACCATACGCGAGACAAACAGCAATTTTGGCTTCAATTTTCCATGGTGGGACAGGATCTTTGGGACATACAGGGCCCAGCCCGTCATGGGGCACCATGGGATGACCATTGGGCTCTCGCACATAAGATATGAGTCTGACCTCGGGCTCATTGGGCTGCTCCTCCTGCCCTTTACAGGAGACCAAGGTGCGTATCCCATCAATAGAAGTGGCCAGGACCCAGAAATTCTCATCAAGGGGCGCAAATGATCATAGACACCCACGCACATCTCACCTCAAAAGAATTTTCTAGGGACCTGGACCAGTGTATTAGGGCAGCAAAGGATTCTGGTGTCGCAAGGATAGTGACAGTGAGCGAAGACCTGGAAGATGCCAAGGCAGCCCTTAGGCTTTCGCGGGATTCAGACCTGGTGAGGGCCGGGGTAGGCCTCTTCCCCACCATCCTAGACCGTGGGCAGGCAGAAGAGATGTATAGATTCATAAGGGAAAAAATGGATGAGCTTGCCTGCATTGGTGAGGTGGGTCTCGATTTCTGGAAAGTAAAGGACCATGAGGGACGGGAGGTACAAAAGGAGATCTTAAGTGGATTTGTTGAACTCTCCAAGGAGACAGGGCTCCCATTGAACTGTCACAGCCGCTCTGCTGGTAGACACATCATCGAACTACTCCTAAGCCTTGGGGCAAAAAAGGTTCAGCTCCACGCATTCGACGCAAGGCCTGGCACTGCCTTGATGGGGGAGGAGGCAGGCTTCTTCTTCTCCATTCCGCCGTCTATAGTCCGCTCTAGGCAGAAACAGAGGCTTGTCAGGGCCCTAAGGTTAGAAAGCCTCCTTCTTGAGAGCGATGCCCCAGTGTTGGGCCCTGAACCAGGGGTTAGGAATGAACCAAAGAACACCCGAATAGCCCTTGAGGCCATTGCAGAAATAAAGGCATTGCCTGTGGAGCAGGTGGAAGAGACAATATTTGAAAACAGTCGAAGGCTCTATGGTGAGCGCATATGAATATTGATCTCGATCTCATCTATAAGGCAGTATTCGATGCCTCTAAAGAGGGCATCTTCGTCCATGATGCAAAGAGCGGGAAGCTCATTGCCGTAAATGAAGGGGCAGAACAACTCCTAAGATGTTCCAAGCAGGAGATAATGGAGGGGTTTATAGACAAGTTTAGCCTTGGCGAATCCCCTTACTCGGCAAGAGAGGCAGAATATCTCATCAGAAAGGCCGTGCGCGAAGGCCCCCAGCGCTTTGAATGGCTGGCAAAACGGGCAGACGGGCAGATCTTCTGGTGTGAGGTCTCACTTACTTACACCACTGTAAATGGTCAGGGCATTGTAGTGGCAATCGTCCGTGAGATATCGCGTCAAAAGGACCTCGAGAGACGCCTTAGCCTCAGTGAAGCGAGATATAGGACGCTCTTTGAGTTCATGGCAGACGGCGTTGCCGTATATAGGGCGGTGAACGATGGAGAGGACTTTGTCTTTATCGACTTCAATCGTGCTGCAGAGAAGATAGAGCGGATCAACCGCTCCGACATCCTTGGCAAGAGACTTACAGAGGTCTTTCCTGGCGTAGATGAATTTGGCTTTCTCGATGTACTTAGACGGGTCTACAAGACAGGGGTCCCAGTACACTACCCTGCCAAGCTCTACAAAGACCACCGTATCCAGGGTTGGCGAGAAAACTATGTCTATAGGCTGCCATCTGGAGAGATCGTCGCCATATACCAGGACAAGACAGAAGAGGTGACCACCAAAGACGCCCTAAGGGAACGGACTGAATTTCTCGATCGGCTCATGGCCTCGATGCCCACAGGGGTGATCGTATCTACTCTAACACGGCGCATCGAATGGGTAAGCCCAAAGTTCGAAGAGATTACAGGCTACAGCCTCGAAGAACTCAAGGGGAAGGATACAAGGGTACTCTATGCATCAGAAGAAGAGTATGAGAGGGCTGGAAATGCCTATGCCCTTTTAGAACATGACAAAGAGGCAGACCTTGAGGCAGTCTGGATGAAAAAAGATGGGGAGCTAATCAATGTTCTACTACGCGGCTCAAAGCTCCAGACCAAGGATGGTGAGCGTGTGGTGGCCACAGTCCTCGATATCACTAACCTCAAGAAGATGGAACAGGAACGGATTGAGATGGAAAAGAGACTGGGCGATGTCCAGAGGCTCGAAAGCCTTGGGCTTATAGCTGGGGGCATTGCTCACGATTTCAATAACATACTCATGGGAGTAATGGGGAACACAGAACTTGCCCTCATAAGATCCCAGGACAAGGCCCAGGAAGGCTATCTCAAATCCATTATAAAGGCATGTAAAAAGGCCTCTTCCCTCTGCAATCAACTGCTCTCTTATGCTGGCAAGGGGACCATTGAGCCAAAGATCGTAGATGTAAACGACACCATCAATGGGATGAAGGAATTTCTCGCCCTGAGCGTCTCAAAAGACGTAGAACTGGTCTTTGACCTCACACCTGCCCTACCCAATGTCTCCATCGATCCAGGACAACTTGAGCAGATCATAGTCAACCTGGTCTTAAACGCATCAGAGGCCATAGAAGAGGCCAAGGCCCCCCCTGGCCCCAACGGGAAAAGGGGCACTGTCGAGATCAAGACGAGGCTCTTATCCTGCGACCCATCTTCGGGTTCCCAGTGCAATCCTGCGGTTTCTGAAGGGGATCGCACAGTGGTATCTATCCGCATCGAAGACAATGGGTGTGGCATGGACGAGGCCACATTAAAAAAGGTCTTTGATCCCTTCTTTACCACAAAGTTCTTTGGCCGTGGCCTTGGCATGGCCAATGTCCTTGGGATCGTACGGCAAAATCGTGGTTGCATCAAAGTGGAGAGCGAAAAAGGTCGTGGGACCAGTGTGTGTATTGGTCTGCCAGCCTTTTGTAAAGAACAGCCAGAGACAACAGGGCCAGAGCCAGAGGATCAAATTTATGGACGCCTCCCCAAGCTGCCTGTACTGGTAATAGACGACGAGGCCAGCATCCTCTCCGTAACATCTGACTTCCTCTCTGCCCTCGGGATAGAGAGCATAACGTGCGGTAGCGGCATCGAGGCGATAAATGTCTTGAAGGAACAGCCCCATAGCTTTAGCTGCGCAATCTGTGACCTCACCATGCCCGGCCTCTCTGGTAGAGAGACCCTTCGCGAACTCAAGAAGATAAACAGTGACCTCCCTGTGATTATGACCAGCGGACTTTCAAGGCATCAGGTAATCGAAGAGCTAAAAGGCCAAGATGTGGCAGAATTCTTGCAGAAACCTTATTCCCTAGAAGACCTTAAAAAAGCACTGGGAAGGATTAACAAATAATTTCAGGATGATGCCCATTATAGTATCAGTTGGCTCTGGCAAAGGTGGTACAGGAAAGAGTCTTGTGGCATCCAATGTAGCTGCAATTCTTTCCGCCAAGGGGGAAAACGTCTATCTCTTGGACCTGGATGTGGGTGGGGCAGACGCACATGTCCTGTATGGATTATTTAAGACAGAACACACGCTCACAGATTTCCTCTCTGGTCGCATCTCCCACCTGGATGAAGTGGCCACCACCCTCCAATCGTTCCATGGATTAAAGCTCATTGTCGGCACTGGGGAGACCCTCAGGACTGCCAACATGCCCTACGGTACAAAAAAAAGGCTCATAAAACAGATAAGACACCTCAGTGCAGACATTGTCATAGTAGATGTGGGTGCAGGGACAAACCTCAACACCCTGGACTTTTTCATTGCCTCTGACATACAAGTGTGCGTATCTACCTTGGACCCCACCTCTATCTTGGATTTTTACCGGTTCCTCAAACTCGCCACCATCAGAAAGGTACTCTCCAGCTTCCTTGCCAGGGACGAAGTGACCAAGGCGATCAGTCAACGCGACTTCCAAAAGATTGACGAGGTACTTGAATTTGCAGACAAGGTGAAGCCGGGGGCAGGTGAAGTGGCAAAGAGGGCACTGGAAGACTTTACACCAGCGCTCATACTCAACCAGGTGAGGAGTGGGAACAGCGCCATGGACCGTATAAAACTCAAACATGTGGTAACGAGATTTCTGGGGATCGAGCTACCAGAACTCGGCGTCATACCCTGGGATGAAAAGGTTATAGAGGCCATCCGCTCCTATATGCCAGTAGTGGAATATGCCCCTGAGTCAAAGGCCTCTCTAGCGCTTAGAGATGTTGGTAGAAGCCTCCTTGCCCTCATCAATAAGAAACGGGCCGAGATGGAGAGATGACCCCCTTTTCCCTCAGGAGCCCAAGGAGATAGATGCTGTCTGGGGTGAACCGTTCTTTCTCAATCATCTTTATGAGTGCATCTACACTCAAAAACATCCCCATTTCCACCTCTTCCTTTTGAAATGTGAGATCTCCATCATAGACGCACCTAAAGGCCCTACCCCACACAAAGTTTTCTTCGTCCTCGAAGGAAAAATCAAAGAGAGGCTCAAGATCGACCCCTCTTATGCCCAGTTCCTCCTCGAGCTCTCTTTTGGCAGATGCCTCATAGGTCTCGCCCTTAGAGACCACCCCGCCTGCTGCGATCTCCCAGTGAGATGGGTAGATATCCTTCTGAGAGGTCCTCTTCTGGACAAAGATCTCACCCTTGCTTGAAAAGACGAGGCAATATGTGGCCCTATGAGGTAGCCTCTTGGCGCGCATCACACTCCTAGGGGCGCTTCCCACTATATTATTTTCTCTATCAACTATTATTACCTCTTCTTCCCGTGCATCAGGCATTCCTCTATGATCCTCCTCTGTAATCGCCTCTCCTTTCTGCCCCTGGGGACATGTATAGGCCGCTCATTGTCCCTGTCAAGGCCCGAAACGTACATGGCAGTGGACAAGGTGCCAGGAGTGGGAGTGAAGTCCTGGAGCTCCACCCGAGACAACCCAAGGGTCTTGAGTGTCCTGCACGCCCTTTTCATATGATCTACAGTGCACCCAGGATGGGACGAGATCAAGTATGCAGAGAACCTGGGACGCGCCCCCGTACCCTTAAATAGCCCCCTTGTAAAAGAGAGAAAGTCTTCGAGTAGCCCATGGCCTGGCTTGTGCATCAATCTCAAGACTTCGTCTTCAGTGTGTTCTGGCGCTATCTTTATCCTCCCTGGCATGTGGACTCGGACCAATCTCTCTAGAAGCCGCGGTGTCCTCAACAATAATTCCATCCTGAGACCAGAGGATACAAAGCAGTGGCGCACCCCCTTCACCCTTTTTACACCCTTTAGGAGTGCCAGGAATAGGTCTTCGTCTATGCTGAGGTGCTTGCAAGGCGATGGATATAGGCAGTCGTGCCTCTTACATACTCCAGAAAGGCTACATTTTGCCCCATAGAGGTTGGCAGTTGGCCCACCCAGGTCTGTTATCACCCCGTCAAACCCCTCATCCTTGGCTATACGCTCCACTTCTCTCATGACAGAGTCTGGGGACCGCCACGTGACCACTGGTCCCTGGTGTCGGCTTATGGCGCAGAAGGAACAATTCCCTGGACACCCCCTCACTATGGTTACGGATGTTCGGATCATCCTATGGGCAGGGACTGGACCAAAGAGGGGGTGTACTCTCCTGGTAAATGGGAGTTCGTAGAGCCTGTCAAGTTCGCTAGAATTTAGTGGCGGCTGGGGAGGTTCTTGGAGCACCCACACCCCTCCCTTTTGTTCCTGGGCAATCTGCCCCCTTAAGCCCATTCTGGACGACCTTTCCACCAACTTTTCTGCGTGAAAATATGCCCGTTCATCAGAGACGATCTTTTCAAAGGAGGGCAGGATCAGTGGTGACTCGCTCTCGAGGAGCTCTTGTATGCGTCCCCTTCCCACAGGGACACAGGTCCCAGGTATGGAGGAAAGGCCTTTTCCCTGGGAGAGGCGGCTGGCTATCTCCAACACTGCCCGCTCCCCCATGCCATAGACGAGGATGTCTGCCTTTGAGTCTGTGAGCACAGAGGAACGGAAGGACTCGGCCTTGTAGTCATAGTGGACAAATCGCCTGAGCGATGCCTCGATCCCGCCCAAAACTATTGTTGTGGTCCTGTAGGCCGCTCTGGCCAGTTGGGCATAGCGGATTGTGGCCCTGTCAGGCCGCCTCCTCTCTCGACGATTGCCGCTCCCCCTTGAGAAATATGGGTCTCCATTGGGACTGTACACATCCCTCTTTCTCACCCTGGCATTTCCAGTATAGTTTGAACAGATGGAGTCCAGATTCCCTGCTGTGATGCCAAAAAAGAGCCTCGGTCTGCCAAAACGCCTAAAGTCCTCTGGGCCGTGGTGTCTGGGCTGGGCTAGGATGGCTACCCTGAGCCCATGGGACTCAAGGAGTCTTCCGATGAGGGCCACCCCAAAGGATGGATGATCTACATATGCATCCCCTGTGACCAAGACCACATCCACCTCGTCCCAGCCACGATCGAGGCACTCTTCGCGTGTAACTGGAAGTGGGAGCAGAGGGCCCTGCTTTACACTACTACCAGGATTGCGCCGCTCTTTGCCTTTTTTCGCTTCTCCCATCTAAATGCCTTTACAATACCCCTTTTCTTGAGGGCCACGAGGAGGGACTCTACCGCATCTTTTAGGACCGGAGAAGTACCGGAATGGATGCCCTTTCCAGTAATTATCCTCAAAAGACCAAGGCCCTGATATCGGGAATTTCGACAAAAATTCTCGACACGCCCCAACGCCTCCCTGCGCGTAAGGCCATGGAGGTCGAGCTCTGCCTGTATAGGACCACAAAATCGCCTTTTCTTCCTTTTCTCGCCCTCCTCTGATTTATGCGGGATTTCAGCTAGATAATCCTCTAAAAGGGCCTCAAATGCCTCATCTCCATGGCCTGTGGCGAGCCTTTCCTCTTGTGGTAGAAAGAGTGCCTCTAGGTCTATATCGTCAGACAACTTCCTTGGCCTACGCCTTGCCATGAATACCCCTCAAGACCTCTTCAAGATCTGCCCTGAGTTCCTCCAATTGCTCCCTAGTATGTCCATACTGGACATAGTGTTCACGGAGGAGTGGGATGCGCTTTGGGTTCCTTCCAGCAATGGTCAAAAAGACTCCTAGGGTCTTCCATGGTTCTTTGAGTGGATGGCGAAGCACGATTGGGGGCAAGACCGTACCTCCTACGGACTGGATTCGACCCCTTAGGTATCTATAGTGGCTCTTCCAATAGCTTCGACACGAGATTAGGGGTAGTACCAGTCTCGTGCGAAAGAGCTTTGGGCCATAGAGATCCAGGAGAGAGAGGACTGGTCCGCTTGGATTATATGACCAGGTGGGCCCGGCCAAGATGACCAGGTCAAAATCGCCTGTAAGGGCCCTTTGAGACAGGGGTTCAATGGGTACTCGCCACCTAAAAAAGGTCTTTATCATCAATACAAATGTATTCGATATGGAATTCACAG
>WGBU01000050.1 GCA_015494155.1 Deltaproteobacteria bacterium
CCTGCGCGCATTGCATGGGTACAGTGTGCTGGCTCAAGGACCATGGTCCCCCTTAAGCGGCCATTCTGTTCTAGTACGTGCTGCATGTCATCGGTGAAGGAGGCATTTAACGTAAAGGAAAAGTGTCATAATATTGTGACAGATATATTCTATTTGGACCTCCGTGCCCATCAAAAAGGTAGTGAAAGGTATTACCAATTGGCCAAAGAGGCGGGTGTAAATTTTATAAGGTGCAGGGTGAGCAATCTGGAGCAGGCCCCAGGCGATAGAATTGCCATACGATACAGGGATGAGAGGGGGCGCGTGGATGTCGCGACATATGACCTGGTAGTCCTTTCAGTGGGCAGGGACCCGAAGGGGCCTTTTAAGACGGTATTTCCCGAGTCAAAGGGTCTTATGGACGAGTTTGGCTTTATCATCCCCTCTGGAGAGGAGAATTTTAGGACAAGGCTACCCCGAATCTACGCATGTGGGGCTGCAAGCGCCCCAAAGTCAATCCCACACTCCATTGTGGAGGGAAGTGCGGCAGCTGGGGCGATATTGAAAGAGGTGTCACTAATATATGACACTGCTCCTCAAAAAAGGCCCATTTGTCAGGAGGAATACCCGCATCCAAAGAGGATTGGGGTCTTTGTGTGTAGGTGTGGTGGTAACATTAGTGAGAGGCTGGATACAAGGGGGCTTGCAGCGCATGTCTCTGGCTTAAAGGGGGTAGGGTACTGTCAGGAGTTGGACTTTGCCTGTAGCGAAGAGGGGATCAAGGCCATAAAGGAGGCAGTTAAAGACATGGGGCTCAATGGGGTGGTAGTAGCTGCGTGTAGCCCCCATACCCATGAGGCGATATTTGGAGAGGCCCTCTGTCCCATGGGAATTGAGAGGTGGTCGCTCTCAATGGCCAATATAAGGAATCAGAATGCATGGGTGCACGAGGCAAAGGACCCCTTGGCGTTTAAAAAGGCAGTGGACCAGGTGGCGTTGGAGGTGAGGAAACTCACGAGTTTAAGACCGTCGCCACTCCATGAGTATCCAGTGACCAGAAGGGCCCTTGTTATTGGTGGGGGGATGAGTGGCATGAGGTGTGCCCTTGAGCTAGCAGCCCTGGATGTTCCTGTGACCCTGGTGGAGCGCTCATCAAGGCTTGGGGGCCATGCCATAAATATTGAAACCACATGGCGCGGGACGCCCCTTAGCGAAGTGGCCAAGGCCATGGCAAAAGAGGTGGAGTCACACCCCAAGATAGAGCTCATTTTGAATGGAGAGGTAGTGAGTCACACTGGGAAGGCGGGTTCTTTTACGTCGAAGATCGTCATAGATGGAGAGAGGAGCGTGGTGGTAACACATGGGGTGACTATTGTGGCCATAGGTGCCGAGGAGTATGTGCCCAAAGAATACCTCTATTCCAAGTCATCGCGGGTCCTCACACACCTTGAATTTGATTCGCTTCTGGCGAAAGACCTGGAACTAGACAGATTGGTCGGCCATTCTGGAGTGGTGGCCTTCATCCAATGTGTTGGTTCAAGGGAGCCTGAAAGGCCATACTGTAGCAGGGTGTGCTGTACGCATACCATCAAACGGGCACTCCTCCTAAAGGAGAGATATCCTGGGCTGGATATCTATGTCTTCTATAGGCAACTTAGGACTTTTGGGCTGAAGGAGTCACTTCTACTGGATGCGCGGCAAAAAGGGATAAAGTTTGTCCATTTTGATAGGGAAAAAAAGCCCATCGTACAAGAAGTGGTCACAATGGAAGGAGAGGTACCTGGTGTAGAGACGAGCCTCAAGGTGACTTATTGGGATTCTCTCTCAAAGAGGGAGGACTCCATATATCCAGGCCTCTTGGTCCTGGCAACTGCCATTGTACCAGACGAAGAGAACGTGCGCACCATATCGAGGGTATTGGGGATCCCCCTAGACGAGGACCTCTTCCTCAAAGAGGCACACCTCAAGCTAAGACCAGTGGAGACCATTCAAAAGGGTGTATTCCTGGTAGGTCTTGCCCAATATCCCAAGGAGATAGACGAGACCATAAGCCAGTGTCTTGCCGTAGTTTCCAGGGCCTATGCCTCGATCCTCTCGCAAGAGAGGCTGATCCTTGAAAATCCAGTGGCAAAGATAGTGCTCCAAAAGTGCGATGGATGTGGCGTGTGTGTGGACCCATGCCCCTATAGGGCGATTAAGACCGTAGAATACGTGTTTAAGGGGGAGGTGAAAAAGATAGTGGAGATAGAAGAGGCAAACTGTACTGGCTGCGGCATCTGCGTGGCCACGTGTCCCAAGGAGGCAGTGGAGATTGCTGGTTTTGAGCCAGACACCATCATGAACCAGATAGAGGCATTGCTCGAAGATGGTCAAAAGGTCCGATCATAACGGGTTTGAGCCCAGGATACTTGGTTATCTCTGCCACTGGTGTGCCTATGCCAGTGCGGACCTCGCTGGTACACACAAGATGAAGTATCCACCCAATGTGCGGTTCATAAGGGTGCCGTGTACCGGCATCATACACCCGAACTTTGTGGTCTATCCACTTTCAAGGGGCATTGATGGGGTGGTGGTCCTGGGGTGCCACCCAGGAGAGTGCCACTATCACAGTGGAAACATTGTGGCCCAGGACAGGGTACAGGCGATCAAGATCGTGTTAGACGAGTATGGAATCACTCCAGAGAGGTTTCGCCTTGACTGGTGTTCTTCTGGAGAGGCGGAGCGATTCGTTAACATTATGAGGGAATTCACCCGCCACATAAGGGCTCTTGGTCCAAACCAGGTCAATCTTAAGGCCTGGCACCATGGGCCGCCATGCGTAGAAAGGCCCCCTGGGGTGGAGCCAATGAGGAGCTTTGGCGGCGTACCCTATTACTGGGATGGTAGGCGATATAGATCTCCCCAGAGTGCCCAAAGGCAGCTCAAGCAGCTCCTTGACAGGGGGTTTGAAGTGAAGCTGGTCCCAGAGGAGGGGGGCTTTTTGATTTATACGAGAAGGGAACAGTGAACAAGAAGGGCTATGTGCTCCTAAAGAGGATAATTGATCTGTGCGGGAGTGAGATAGTCTCCTGTATGGAGTGTGGTACCTGTACCAGTGTGTGCCACGCTGCGTCCAAGGCCACAGGCATGGGGCCAGAGAGGCTGGTATGGATGGTGAATATGGGCCTTGACGAAGAGGCGCTCAACACCCCCTGGATATGGAGGTGTTCCATGTGTGGCCGCTGCATACACCACTGCCCAATGGAGATCGATATACCCTC
>WGBU01000051.1 GCA_015494155.1 Deltaproteobacteria bacterium
CGGAGGGCTTCAACAGGCAATAGCCCAACAATATGGCCAGGAGGTAGCAGCCAACCTGGACCTTGAGGCACTGCCCGAATTCCAACAGGAGTGGGGTAAAATACGCTCTGAAATAGACTCCCAGTTTGAAGAGCAACTGAACCAGATGAAGACCTACCTTACCAATCTGCCATTTTAAAAAAATTAAGTTGCCCTCACTCATGCCGAAAAATAAATAAAAGATTTCACTAAAGCCAAGAGGAAAGACGTAGCGTGAACACCGTTGAACGACGCAGATTTAGAAGGATATACTTTAGCCGTGAAGATGAGGTAGTGGCCAAGTTTCTCACTGGACTTGGTGGCAAACACGTCTTTAGCGCAGATGTACTCAATATGTGCATAGTGGGGATGGCAATTTCACTCAAGAATGAAAATGCTGCCTTTTTTAATGTAGGCGATATCATCACCATGACCGAAATCAAAGGCCGACTCCCCATCGACTTCAATGGGAACATTCGCTATATAGTCGTATGGAAAGAGGCGCTTCCAGAGGTAGACCGGATTGGAGCAGGACTTGCCCTCCTTGAGGCACCAATTCAATTTACCGATATCGTAGGGAAATTGATTTATGGATAGTTCTACACCCCAAAACGTTCTACTCCTCACAGACGACGAACAGCAGGGTCAAACACTATCTCAGACAATAAGGAGGTCAGTGACTCGTCCAGTAAGGCTGGTGGCCAAATTGATGGATCAATGGAAACATGATTCCACCCCTGACCTTGATGCAATAATCATCGCCTCACACAGAGGGCCTCGATATATACAACAGCTCATCACTGCCTTAAATGAACAGGCACCAGATGCACCAATCCTGGTCTTTTCAGATGAAGTTAGCCTCAGTGCATCAAAAGAACTCTTAGAGGCTGGTGCCTGGAAGGTACTGGACATAAATTCCAAGGCCAAAGAAATGGCCTCAGGCATATGTGACCTAGTGGAAATAGCAGAAAAAGGGCACATCTCGGGGGTAGGACTCCCAGTTGCACTCCAAATGTTGGAATTAGAAAGGAAGACGTGTACGCTTACAGTAGTCTCTGGAGACCGGAAGGGTATCCTTTTCTTTAAAAACGGTGAATTGATCCAGGCGCATACACAAGGCAAAAAAGGCTTGGACGCTGCACTGGAGATCGCCTCGTGGTCAGAGGTACATCTTGAATTTAGGAATTTTTGCAAAACAAATAAGCGCACTATAAATACCCCCCTCGCCTTTATATTATTGGAGGCAACCAGAAAGAAAGACGAAGAGGGCGCAGACCTTACCTCTAAAGGAGAGTTGGACGAACAAGACTATGGAGGGCCAGAGGAATCGTTTCTCAAAGGTCTGGACGACATCGATTTTGATGAGAAAGAACCCAACAAATTCGACCTAGACCAGGCCATGACCAGCGGCCCACTGGCAGAAGACCTTCAACGGATAAAAAGGGCCCTTGCACGGGCCATTGGTCCAATAGCAAATACAGTATTCAGACAAAACACCATAAACTGGGCAAAGGATGCTGAACCAACACGAGAAAACCTGGGCCAGCTCATAGATATTCTATGTATAGAGATCGAAGACGAAGATCTCATAAAGGACTTCAGAAAGGAGTTGGGCCTCTAACGGAGTCTGTTCTGAGACCAGGTGCCAGATATCTTTACACCCTCCCTGTTGGTGTAAATACCTTGACCAGATGCGTATCCATCTTTGAAGTCTCCCACATATGAACTGCCATCTTTGAACCTATAAATCCCAGAACCATTAAATGTGCCTTTGGCCCAAGAGCCCGTATATTCAGCCCCTGATCCAAATTTATATTTTCCAGTACCACTGCGCTGCCACCCCTTTAACGTGCCCACATAGGTACTGCCATCTGGATAACGGATGGTCACATCTCCTACCAATTTTTCTCCATCCCAATCCCCTGCTACTACAAAACCATCTTTTGTAATAAAGGTGCCTTTCCCCTTTGGAATCCCCTTGACCCATTCGCCTTCGAACCTATCTCCATTAGAGAAATAATATGTTCCAGGCCCGTGTTTCATGCCATCCTTCCAAAATCCCTTATATACATCTCCATTCTCATAGTACATCTCACCCATACCATTAAAGGCACCATTGGCAAACTGGCCCTTATATGTGCCTAGTCCCTTTATTTTAAGTGTGCCAGTTCCATTTGGGAGCGATTCATCAAAGCCCCCGTCGTAAAGTAGTTTTCGACTTTTGTATGACCCCATACCAGCCTTGTATCCACCATGCCAAGAACCCTTGTATTGAGCCCCATCGCTATACTTTATAAGTCCCTCACCCTCTGGTCTGCCATTTACCCACTCGCCGTTAAATGACGTTCCATCTCGAAAGGTCCTAACTCCCTTACCGTGGAATTGGCCTCTGTCGTTTATCTCTCCAAGATAGGTAGAACCATCGCTAAATACCTTACTTACGTGGCTTGGACTTCCCACAGGGGTCTCAGACCTAGAAGCACCACCTTTTTCATAGGCAAGGGGAGTGATCAATTCACCATTCTTATATTCCACCTCTAATCGGCGGCCGTCACTGGTAATGAGCACCCCTTTACCATCCCGTCTTCCCTTGTGCCATGTACCCTCGTATCTATTCCCCTGGGC
>WGBU01000052.1 GCA_015494155.1 Deltaproteobacteria bacterium
CTGATCTCGACCCAGAGACTAGTTGGACGTGGGACATAGGGGTAACCCTATCACATGAGCCTTGCGGGGCCTATCTGGATCTTACCTATTTCATGACCAATGTGGACGATAAGATAAGCAGGGACAAAAAGGGGAATACCACAACATTCGTTAACTCCAGCGAGGCAGAGATGGGAGGCCTGGAGTTCAATATGCGCTGGGATGCTGGAAAGGCATTCAAGTGGAGTAGGAGCCTTGAATTCTTTTTAGACGGCACACGCCTCTTCTATTCCAGGGAAAAGCTAAAAGGCAGCGACTGGTCAGACATACACAATGTGGCCCACTGGAAGCTCAACTACGGGGTTTCCTATGAGGACAAGATGCTACATGCGAAACTGCTTGCCCGATACATGGGAAAGAGAAAGGACTACGACTGGTATTCCCCTGGATATCCTGAAATAGAATATGATTCCTTTACAGTGGTAGATGCCTATCTTGGAGTCACCCTAAAGAGGCACCACAACCTGAACCTCAAGGTATCAAATATATTCGACGAATATTACTACGAAAAGCCAGAGTTCCCTCTGGCTGGAAGGGCGTGGTACGTGGAATACAAATTCGAGTTCTAAAAAGGCCCTTTCCCTATGGTATGTCCAATTACCCTCCAAATCGCGGCCCTACTAATTGCTGCAGGGGTGGTGCTGTCGGCCCTGGCCTGTGTCCAGTGGCCGACAGCGCTACTCTTCTTTCTCGGGGCACTATGCATGGGGCTAAACATCTTTGAGACATACATTGACCATTGGCCTTACACACCCATGTACATGAATTCAAGGCTCATAGTCCTTTTTCTAGGGACTCTGTGCCCTGTCCTGTCTCTTTGCGGAAAATGGGATTCAAAAGCTCATGGGCTCACTATTGGCCTTACAATGCTCTTATTCACCTCTGCCACACTCTTTTTCCCAAAGGACTACTATATGCCCAACATAAGGAGTGCGTCCATCTGGTCGCACCTTTATTCATTGGCCGATCCCCTTGGCCGTGCCATTTTTATCGCGTCAGCCACAGACACCGTTTCTGGGAACACCAAATCGCCCCTAATGGAACTGGCCTTTACATTCTTTGCCATTGCCATTTTTTCTGGGATGCTTTTTTCAATAAATGGCCTTGGAACCCCCATCTCTTTTCATCAGCCAGAGGTAATCGGTTTCATGTTCATATGGTTCCTCTGTCTCCTCATATCCCACGCCCAATGGGCAAGGTTTAGACCTTCCCTCTTTAAAGCGCTCAATGTATCCGCAGCGCTTCTCACAATCCTTGTCACCATCAAATTCGATCTTGGTGTATGGAGGCCACTTTGGTGAAGGGTCTCGTAAAAAAGGCCATAGAACAGATGGCATCGCTCAGTCTTTGCACATGGCTGCTTGCTGCCATATGCACGGTCCTTTTCTTGGGCTTATATCACGTAAAAGGTAATGAGATGGCCCTAAGTTCACTTGGGACCATGGACCTTTTCGAGTGGCTCATCCGATATGAGACGATATATCCAGGAAAGCTTTGGTGGTTCGCCTCATTCGTCCTCTTTGTCTTTATTCTTTCCATAAACACCCTCTTTTGCACCCTAAGGCGTATAAGGCCCATCCTCGCCACCATCTTAAAGGCACGAGAAACAAAAGGCCCATTCTTTAAAAGGCTCTTGATACATGGGATACACCTTTCTTTCCTCATGATAACATTGGGATACTTCTTGAGTTTTACAAAAAGTGAGATCCATCCATCAATCATCCTCACACCCAATGGCCCCTCTCACAAGATCGACGAGGACACCATCATAAGTCTCATGACCCTTAGAAAACTATTTTACAAGGGGCACATGGAGGCCATGAAGGGAAGGATCGTTGGTGTAGATGCCACTTTAAATATCCACCGTGGTAAAACAGATACCAGGCACGTGCTTAGGAGCGATGATGCCCTCATAATAGGGAATCTCATCGTTTCCATAAGGGACTTTTCAAAGGACCCCAAAAGGGACTGGGTAAAGATCTATGTGAGAAAGGACTATGGTCTTTGGTACTACCTTTCTGGTTCTCTAGCGTTTGTCATAATCTCAATCTCCTTTGGCGGGTATGGCCTGATGGAAAAAATCGGAGTGGGGAAGACGCGATGAAGGCCGTTTCTTCAGTTTTTACGTCACTCCTCATTCTCCTACTGGTCTTTGGCTGTTCCCAAGACAAAAATGGTGGTGAAAAGACCTTTTTCCTCGACCTCGGCCAGTTCACTGTGGAGTCTTTGGAATCAAATATAAAGGTCGTCCAGGATGGGGCTGGAAGACGGCTCATCCTGGTTCCCCGTGGCCAATCCGTTCCAGAGGGATATGAGGGGATGGAGGTCGTCCGCATCCCTGTGAAGCGGGTGGTTGCCTATAGATTTTTCGATGTGGCGGTCTTAAAGGCACTGGGTTCCCTTGACACACTCGTTGCAGTCACTATCCCCAAAAAAGACTGGTATCTCACAGAGATTAGAGATGGCATGGACCAGGGGCGGATAACCTATATAGGAAGGCCCGATGCAATAGACTATGAAAGGCTAAAGCGCCTAAGGCCCGATCTTGTACTCACATGGGACATAGCCGCACTTCCCATGTTGAAATCACTTGGCATTCACACTGTAGTCACCACAACACCAGTTGCCATGTGCCTCAGCACGCGCATGAAGTTTGTGGAATTTCTTGCCCCCTTTTTGGGAAAAGAGGGAGAGGCAAAGGAATTCATCAAAAGGGTAAAAAGGGCCCTGGATGACATAAGGGAAAAGACCTCCTCCCATACCCTTATTAGACCAAAGGTCATGTGGGGCGACATATATGAAAAGCGTGTCTTGGTTGAGCCAGGAAATTCATGGATAGGCCAGTTGATTGGACTTGTAAACTCAGACTACCTCTTCGAAGATGTCTATGGTGCCTCCTGTATCGAGATAAACCTTGAAAGATTCCTCTATAGCGGAAGGGACGCAGACATCTATTTTACATACAGGACCCCTGCCACAGGGGCCACGTCAAAGGATGCCTTAAAGGCCATTAACCCGCTCATCAGCACAATAAGGCCCCTTCAGCCCGGCGGGCGTGTCTATTCGCCAAGGCCTGAGTTTGTACAGGAGCAGGACAGGCTCGATGAGATATTCACGGAAATCGCAGCCATTTTACACCCCGACCTCTATCCGGGCTATAGGCTAAAATTCTTTCTAAGGCTGCCAGAGCATGACCCCCCGGCTGGAGATAACCCCGATGGGAGGCGTCCATGAAGCCAGCGGTTACCTTCTCCCTTCTCCTTATCCTGGTCATCGCCTTGTCACTGGTCAATCTGGTGTATGGGGGCGTCTCGATCCCTTTTGAAAGGCTCCTTGACATACTCGCCCACCAGGGGGATGGAGTCGATTCCATCATTTTGTGGGACATTAGGCTTCCAAGGGCCATTGCCACCATACTGGGCGGGGCCATACTCTCTGTCTCTGGCCTCTTGCTCCAGGTGTACTTCAGGAATCCCGTGGTAGGCCCCTTCATCCTTGGAATCTCCTCTGGGGCCACTCTCATGGTCTCTTTGGTGATGCTCACCACACTTTTCCTCAAACTCCCCTTTCACAGCCCCTACATCACCACTGCGTTCGGCATGGTGGGCTCCTTTCTGGTGGTCGCAGTGGTGGTGGCAGTGGCATCCAGGGTCAAGAGCGGGATAACACTCCTTATCGTTGGGCTCATGGTTGGCTACATGTGTCACTCAGTTACTTCCATTCTCATGGCCTTTGCGGAAAAACAGCAGATCAAGGGATTTGTACTCTGGCAGCTTGGAAGCTTCAATGGATTCAAATGGGATGAGATTGGCCTGCTTTTTATGGCAGGGGTGCCACTGATGATCATGGCCTATGGTCTCTCAAAGCCCTTAAACGCACTCCTTTTGGGAGAGGACTATGCACTTTCCATGGGCATAGATGTTAGAAAGACCAGGATGGCGCTCCTATTCGTTGCCTGTGCCCTGGCAGGCCTCATAACCGCCCTTGCAGGGCCTGTGGCATTTATTGGTCTTGCAGTGCCACACATGGCAAGGATGATCTTCGCCACATCGGACAATCGAATCCTGATCCCAGGGGTGATCCTCACAGGGGCACTCGTGACGAGCCTGTGCGATCTGGTGGCAAGAAACCTTCTAAGCCCTGTGGAACTGCCACTTTCGGCCATTACCGCCTTTTTTGGTGCGCCAGTGGTGATCAGCCTACTCATGAAAAGACGGGTGAAGCTATGACTGTAGAAAGAGGGGACAATATCCTGGAAATAAGTTCATTATCAATAGGATATGACAATACTACCGTTGTCTCTGGGATAGACCTCCACTTTAAAAGAGGACAACTGGTGTGCATACTCGGGCCAAATGGAGCGGGCAAGACCACCCTCTTGCGCGTGTTGTCGCGGCATCTAAAGCCCATCTCCGGGAAGATCGTGCTCAAGGGGCGAGAACTTTCCTCTTATACCCAGCTTGAGCTTGCAAGGGTCATGGCAGTGGTCCTGACAGAACGGGTGGCACCGCCGCTTTTTTCCGTATATCAGTTTGTCGCCCTTGGCCGCTATCCATATACGGATTTCCTTGGCCGATTGAAACCCGACGATGACAAGGCCGTTCAAGACGCACTGGCCCTGGTGGGAGCAGATATGCTTAGCCAGAGAGATTTTCAGGGTCTAAGCGATGGTGAACGGCAAAAGGTACTGCTTGCCCGTGCGCTATGCCAAGGACCAGAGGTGCTCATCTTGGACGAACCCACTGCCCACCTGGACCTGAAGCACAGGCTCGAGGTGATGGGGATTCTAAGAAATCTCACAAGAGAAAGGGGTATCCTTGTGATCGCATCCCTCCACGACGTGGACGTTGCAGCAAAGGTGGCAGATGTGGTGGTGATGGTCAAGGACGGAAAGATCACAGAGTGGGGTCCTCCAGAAGAGGTCTTGAAGGCCAAGAAGGTGGAAAGCCTCTATGAACTCGAAAACGCCGTCTTCAGCAGTAAGCTCGGGACCCTGGAGCTTCCTGCCAAGGGACAGGGGCCTCAAGTTTTTGTGGTTGGAGGAAATGGTGAGGGGGCAGGTGTCATGCGACTTTTGGCAAAAAAGGGCTTCAAGGTATCCACAGGGGTGCTCTTTAAAAACGACCTCGACTACTTTGTTGCAAGGGCGCTTGGCGCAAATATCCTTTCACAGGAGCCTTCAGGCTCTATCTCCAGGGATATGCTCCTTCGTGCCGAGAAGCTCCTTTCGAATTGCCTCTTTCTGGTGGATGCGTTGCCAGTTGGGATAGAGGCCTTCAAGGGGAATCAAAGGCTAGTCGAACGGGCAAGGGAGCTTGGGATTGAGGTGGTCTCAAAGGATGTGGATCTGTTGAACCTCGAACACCTGATAAAAGATGCGTCAAGAGTGACCTTTAAACCCAGATTATGCACTGCGAAAGAGGCCAGAAATGACTTTTTTGATTAATATTAGCAGATTGTTATATCAAAAGATGTTGCAAACGATTGACTTTTGGGTGAAACCAAGACCCTCTTTTTCTGTCCTCTTTCGCAGCCCTTCGGGATTGGCGATTTTGCCCAATCTTCTTTGTTGCTCGGGGCTCGGAATACCCAAGTATGCCTTCACCCCTCGCGCCTCGAATCTTGGGCAAACTAGCCAGTTGCATAATCTGGGTTAAAAAAGGAAGGTGCGCCAGATGAAGGAGTTTTCCATATACTACTTCACCTCAAGCGGAATGGAACTCACATCCCTTGGAAGGGCCGTAAGGGCCCTAGCTGAGAGAGGATTAAAGATAAAGGTAAGGGCCAAGACCTCGTTAGAGCTATCTAACAAAAGTGTTATCAAGGAGGAGATAGAAAGGGCCAAGGGTTTTGATGCCATCATCTTAAATCTCCACGGCGGAAAATCCTCATGTCCCATATTCCAGGGCCTTATAGATGCCATGGACTCTCTCCAGGGCGCAACACAACCGTATCTACACATAGATCCTACCCCAGGAGATGAAGACTCTCTCGATGCAGCAAAGGCGCACTCTCCACGCTATGGCACCAAGGAGTGGTTGGTCATTCACAAATACCTCCTCTATGGCGGCTCTAAGAACCTCAAGAATCTCCTCCTCTATTTGAAAGCATTGAAAACCGGTGAGGAAGAACCTATTCCACCCCCAGAGGCTGTGCCTACAGAAGGGATATACCATCCAGACTTTGACCACTCTCCCACCCTTCAGGAATACATGGCCAAAAAGGTGGATCCAAAGGCCCCAACCATCGGACTTTGGTTCTACCAGACCTACTGGCTCAACGATAACCTGTGGTTCATCGATGCAATCATCAGGGAGGTGGAATCAAGGGGCGCCAATGTGATCCCGGTATTTCACCAGAGGTTTAAAGACCTGGAGAGAGGGAACCAAGGGGCAGATGAGATTGTTGAGACCTACTTTAAAGATGGCAAGCGGAGCCGGATCGACTGCCTCTTAAATCCCCTCCTCTTTAGCCTCAAGATGGCAGGCGACACCTATGAAGGGCTGCTCGAGTCGTTGGACGTGCCTGTCCTTCAGGCAATGGTCTCTCTTGGGACAAGGGACGCATGGGAAGGAAGCGCCCAGGGGCTCACCTTCATGGACGTCACCTATAATGCTGCACAGCCCGAGATGGATGGCGTGCTCATATGCGTCCCAGTAGCCACCAGGGAAGAAGGCCATGAGGACCCAGTTACAAAGGCAAGGCGCATAATTTACGCCCCAATACGCGAGAGGATAAAGAAGCTTGTCGACCTGGCATTAAAGTGGGCCAATCTAAGGCGAAAACCTAACAGGGAAAAACGCATTGCCATCTGTTTCCACCACTATCCGCCGCGTAACGACCGTGTGGGCTGTGCAGTGGGGCTTGATAGCTTTGAGTCTGTAAAATTGCTCTTAGACCGCTTGAAGGAGCACGGCTATAACATTGAGGAGCAGTACGCATCTGGAGATGAGATCAAGGAGCGCCTCTTAGGTGGGGTAACACCGGACACCCGGTGGCTCGACCCCATGAAGGCAGCAAGAGTTGGGGCCATCGAGGTGGATAAGGCCAGATATAATGAGTGGTTTAGCCAACTGCCCCAGAGGGTCAAGGATGCACTTTTAGAATCGTGGGGCCCACCCCCTGGAGACCAGATGCTCTTTAACGACCGACTCCTTCTCCCGGGCATTTTGAATGGAAACGTGTTCTTCTTTATTCAGCCATCCCGCGGCCATATAGAAAAGGCCAAAGAAAAGTATCATGACCCGTGGCTTCCCCCTCCACATAGCTATCTTGCCACATACTGGTGGATAAGGGATGTATTCAGGGCAGATGCAGTGGTTCATGTGGGAAAGCACGGGACCCTCGAATGGTTGCCGGGAAAGTCACTTGGTCTATCTAGAGAGTGCTATCCAGATCTTGCCATCCAGGACATCCCAAACATCTATCCATATATCATAAACGACCCAAGCGAAGGGACCCAGGCAAAGCGAAGAAGTTATGCCTGTATTATCGACCACTTAACACCTGTCTATACAAATGCAGACCTCTACGACGATCTCGCCACCCTGGACAACCTGATCACAGAATACCTCGATGCAAGGCGAGAAGATCCAGACAGGGCAAGGTCCATGGAGCCCATGATCTGGAAGGCCGTCGAAGAGGCAGATCTTCACCATGACCTTGAGATCACAAAGGATGAGGCGATGGGCGACTTCGAAGGCCTCGTAAATAGACTCCACGAATACCTCTTCGAACTATCAGACACCATGATAAGCGATGGACTCCACATACTAGGTGAACCACCAAGGGGTGATAGGCTAGTAGAATTTTTGGCACAGCTTACAAGGCTTGAAAACGGGAATTATCCATCTCTTAGGAAATTGTGCATAAAATCACTGGGGTTCGATCCTGATACGCTCCGTGGAGAAGACAAGAGGGCAATTGTCCCAGTGGCCCACGAAAAGGCAAAAGAGGCCATAAGGGGGTTTTTCGAAAAAGGGGACCTCAAACGCCTTTGCCGCGAACTCTTCCCTGAGCACGAGGAGGAGGCCCTGGAGGTATTGGGTTTCATAAAGGATGTGCTCATCCCAAAGATCGAGAAGACCCAAGACGAGATGGATCATCTCTTAAAGGCCCTTTCTGGCCGCTTCGTCCCCCCTGGACCATCTGGCGCCCCCACGAGAGGCCAGGCAGAAATACTGCCTACAGGGAGAAACTTCTATTCTGTTGACCCGTCCAAGATACCTACCCCAACTGCCTGGAAGCGTGGAATACGGCTTGGCGACACCCTTTTAAGCCGTATCCTTCAGGACAAGGGCACATACCCTGAGACAGTGGGGATAATCGTATATGGCGGCCCAACCATGAGGACCCGCGGGGAAGATGTGGCAGAGATACTCTGGCTGATGGGGGTGAGGCCCAAGTGGCATGAAACCAGCGGAAAGGTAGTGGGAATAGAGGTGATCCCCCTTGAAGAGCTTGGACGCCCGCGAATCGATGTAGTCCCCAGGGTCAGTGGTTTTTTCCGTGACGCATTTCCAAACCTGATGGCCTTGATGGACGAGGCGGCCCGCATGGTTGCAGCCCTCAATGAGCCTCCTGGCGATAACATCCTTAGAAAACATGTAATTAGCGATCTAGAGCACTATATGAAAGAGGGCCTTGAAAGAGGCGAGGCATGGAGGCGGGCCACCTTCAGGGTGTTTGGTTGCCCGCCAGGGACGTATGGGGCAGGGGTCTCAGAGCTTGTTGAGGCCAAGACGTGGGAGACGAGGAGCGAGCTTGGGGATGCCTATATCAACTACTCGGCCCACGCATATGGTGCTGGTGCTTATGGAGAAAAGGTACCCGAGGTCTTTAAGAGGCAGCTTTCGAGAATGGATGTCACTGTAAAGAATGAAGACTCCCGCGAATACGACATGATGTCCTGCACAGATTACTTCAACTACTACGGTGGGCTCATTGCAGCGGTATCGTCTGTGAGGGAAGAGCTTCCAGATTCCTACATGGGAGACACCTCCACCCCAGACGAGCCCAGGATCAGGTCCACATCTGAAGAGGCACGCCACATCCTGCGCTCACGCCTCCTGAATCCCAAGTGGCTAAAAGGGCTCATGAGACATGGGTACAAGGGTGCAGGCGATATCTCACACATGATGGACGTGGTATTTGGATGGGATGCCACTGCAGATATCGTGGAAGACTGGATGTATGAACGGATCGCGCACGCCTATTGTTTTGACCACGAGATGAGGGAGTGGATGAAGGAGGTGAACCCCCATGCACTCTATAACATACTTGAACGGCTCCTAGAGGCAGAGGCACGGGGCATGTGGGATGCCTCAAAGGAGACATCAAAGAGGCTTAGAGACATGTATCTCGAAATGGAGGGCGAGATGGAGGATTTTAGCGAATGATCGCCCCATCTAGCCCCCTCCCCTTTACTGCCATTGTCGGCCAGAAGGAGATGAAGCTAGCCCTCCTCCTCTGCGTCATAAGTCCGGGGATCGGGGGGCTTCTCGTAAGGGGCGAAAAGGGCACAGGAAAATCCACCACCATTCGGGCCCTAAGGGGCCTTCTCCCACTACAGTCCGTGGTGAAAGGGTGTGTGTTTGGCTGCGATCCAGACTCTCCCAGTAGCTGGTGCGACAAGTGTCGCCAGCGGGCAAAAGAAGGCTCCCTTCAAAGGGGATCAAGGGTGATGCCCTTTGTTGAACTCCCCTTGAATGCCACTCAAGACAGGGTGCTTGGTGGCATAGACATATCGAAATCATTAAAGTTTGGAAGGCCCATGTTCCAACCAGGGCTCCTTGCAAGGGCCAACAGGGGCATCCTCTACATTGATGAGATCAACCTCTTGGAGCGACACCTACTAAATGGCCTGTTGGACGCCGCATCTTCAGGACTAAACAAGGTAGAACGTGAGGGGATCAGTATCGTACACCCTTCAAGCTTTTCCATCATTGGCTCCATGAATCCAGAAGAAGGCGAACTAGACCCGCAGATCCTGGACCGCTTTGGGCTTTGCGTTGAGGTGAAGGGTGAAGAAGATCTAGAGAAAAGAACTGAGATCCTTAGACTATTCGATCTACTTGACCAAGGCACGGGCTTACTTCCCAATGGAGACATAAAGAATAAAGAAGAGGAAGAA
This sequence comes from Deltaproteobacteria bacterium, assembly GCA_015494155.1. Classification (GTDB taxonomy): domain Bacteria; phylum Desulfobacterota; class Dissulfuribacteria; order Dissulfuribacterales; family Dissulfuribacteraceae; genus WGBU01. The sequence continues at coordinate 10,172 of WGBU01000052.1, forward strand.
CTCAAGCTCAAGTTAGAAGAGGCCACCTCCCGCCTAAAGGAGGTGGAAATAACAGATGACAAAAGGCGCTTCATTGGTGAGCTATCCATTTCAAGGGGATGCCTGAGCCTTAGGGCAGACCTTACGCTTGAAAGGGCCTCAAAGGCACTTTCTGCCCTGAGAGGGAAAAGAGAGGTCTCAACAGACGAGATTCTCGAGGTGGCACCACTGGTCTATCAGCACAGGGCTAAGGCCCATCCCAATACCCAGGAAAATGGCAAAAGCCACCCAAATGGAGATAAACCGCATAATAACAATGGGGAAAGGGAAGACCGCAATGCCCCGAGAGATCGGCCACAAGGGCCATCTCACCTTCCCCAAAAAGAGCATAAGGGATCGGACGGACACGCATTTCGCGAAGGGATGGATGAGGAAGGTAGTGCCCATGATGGTGCAAAGGCACCAGAGGAGAAGGTCTTTGATGTTGGAAACCCCTTTAATGTAAAGACAATTACTGGTTCAAATGACAGGGCCAAGAGATATGGACATGGAAAGAGGACCCCCACTTTTGTCTTTGGCGGGAGGGGGCGAAAGATAGGGCCAACTTGCTCGCGGGGAAGCTATATAGACATCTCTTTTGACGCCACTTTGCGCGCGGCAGCACCCAGGCAAAGGTATCGATCAAAGGGGAAGCCATCTCATGGCCTGCTCATCCATATAGAGCCCCAGGATCTTCGTTTCAAACAGCGGAAGGGCACCTCATCAAACCTCCTCGTCTTTGTGGTAGATGCGTCTGGTTCCATGGGGGCGCGATCGCGGATGGTGGCGTCCAAAGGGGCCATCATGTCTCTTCTTTTGGATGCATACAAAAAGAGGGACAAGGTTGCCATGATATCCTTCAGGGGGAGCGATGCCAAGACAGTGCTCCCTCCCACATCTTCTGTTGAACTTGCCGGAAGACACTTAAAAGGGCTTCCTACAGGCGGAAAGACCCCGCTTTCAAAGGCCCTTTTAAGGGCGCATACCCTTGTGACCTCTGCCCTTCTAAAAGACCCACTTCTAAGGCCCATCATACTTCTAATTACAGACGGCCGTGCCAATCAGACCTTGTCTACCACCCTTGGGCCAGTAGAGGAACTGGAGGTGGTGGCAGAGGCGGTCTCAAGAGACCCGCGAACAAAATTCATTGTTGTGGACACAGAAGATGCGCTCTCTCTTCGCTTAGGCATTCCAAGGCTTTTGGCAAAAAGGCTTGGGGCAGCCTATTTCAAAATAGAGGACCTCAAGGCAGATCACCTTATATCCGTACTAGATCTTAAATAGAGGAGAAAAACCAATGAATGAATACACAAACTACCCGTTTTCTGCCATTGTCGGCCAGGAGGAGATGAAACTTGCCCTCATACTAAACGTGATAAACCCAGGGCTCTCAGGCGTTTTGATCAGGGGTGAAAAAGGCACTGGGAAATCCACTGCTGTGCGCTCCCTTGCCAACATCCTCCCTGAGATAGAGGTGATAGAGGGGTCCTGTTTCAATCTCGATCCAGCCACAGAACTGGAGACCCACTGGCAGATCATGGAGGCCATGGGACATGCAAAGCCAGGCACAGGGGAGCGGAAGATCGGGGTCACTCGACGAAAGGTTGAGGTAGTAGAGCTCCCTGTAGGTGCCACTGAAGACCGTGTGGCAGGTACACTTGACATAGAACATGCGCTAAAGACAGGGGAAAAGCGCATCGAACCCGGCATACTCGCCAAGGCACACAGAAATATACTCTATGTGGATGAGGTGAACCTCTTAGATGACCACGTAGTGGACATAATGCTCGATGCAGCGGCCATGGGGGTCCACACCATTGAAAGAGAGGGAATCAGCTTTACACACCCTTCGAGGTTTACCCTGGTAGGGACCATGAATCCAGAAGAAGGCGACCTTAGGCCTCAACTCCTGGACCGCTTTGGGCTATGTGTGGTTGTAAAGGGCACTACCAGCATAGAAGAACGGGTAGAGATCATGAAGAGGCGCCTTTCCTTTGAAAAGAAACCAGAGGCCTTCATAGAGGCATGGAGGGGTGAGGACGAGGCACTGGTGGACAAGATCGAACATGCGCGCAACATCTATCCAGAGGTCATAGCATCCGAAGATTGCCTCAAGACCATTGCGTCCATCTGTCTCGAGGCAGGTGTGGATGGACACAGGGCAGATATCATCATGTTGAAGGCTGCAAAGACCCTGGCCGCATGGTATGGAGAAAATGAGGTAAAAGAGGGGCACATACTAAAGGCAGCAGAGTTCGTGCTCCCCCACAGGACGAGGCGTCTTCCCATGATGGAAATGGAAGAATCCATCGAAAAAATCATTCACCGTTCACTACAGGGATAGAACGACCAGGAGAACTCCTTGACAGGGGATGCTGCAATCAAAATCTCTGGGCTGAAAAAACGCTATGGCGCAACCATGGCCCTCAAGGGCATTGACCTCGCGGTTGCACCTAAAGAGCTCTTCTCCTTTCTGGGGCCAAATGGCGCTGGCAAGTCCACAACCATTAGGATAGTCACGGGCCTTACCAGGATGACATCTGGGAGCGTATTTTTAAATGGCTATGACATCGAGAGAGAACCCACAGAGGCAAAACGGCAGTTCGGCGTAGTACAACAGCAGATCAATCTGGACCAAGAGCTCTCGGTTTGGGAAAATCTAGATATACATGCACACCTCTATGGACTATCCAAAAGGGAGAGGAAGGAGCGCATCCTGGAACTCCTCGTCCTAATGGACATGGAGGACAGGGCACAATCCCTTGTCAAACACCTGTCGGGCGGGCTAAAGAGGAGAGTCATGTTTGCAAGGGCACTACTCCACCGGCCATCGATCCTATTTCTGGATGAACCCACCTCTGGGCTTGATGCAGCCATAAGGAGGAGGATTTGGGGGATCATCAAGGAGATACAGCAGATGGGCACCACGATCTTCCTCACCACACACCACATAGAAGAGGCGGAGTTTCTGTCGGACAGGGTTGCCTTTCTAGACGAAGGGAGGATTGTGGCAATAGATACACCAGAGAGCCTCAAGTCTGGGATTGGTGAATGGGCAGTGGACAGGGTAAAGTATGGGAGGCTTGTCACCAGCTATTTCAAAGACCGCCAGGAGGCCCTGGCCTATAAAGAGGAAGGGGGATTCACCCTTAGAAAGGTAAATCTCGAGGATGCCTTTTTACAGATGACAGGGAAAAAGGTTAGACGATGATCCAGGGGGCCATTGCAATCTACAAGCGGGAAATGTTGATCTTGAAACGCCGGTTCCTAAGGCACGCCGCAGGTCAGGCCATATCCCCACTCCTCTACCTGGTGACATTTGGATATGCCATGGGGAGTCAAATTAAATTTAACGGTATCAGTTACCTAGAGTTTTTAGTCCCGGGCCTTGTGGCCATGAGCAGCATGACCCAAGCCTTTTCCATTGCCACAGACATAAATATCGCTAGGTTCTACTGGCGCATTTTCGATGAGTTTCTCTCTGCCCCTATATCCAATATGGCCTACGTTACAGGTGAGGTATTGGCCGGAATGACCAGGGCCATTTTAGGCATCTTTATCATCCTCACCCTTGGCCTTGCCTTTGGCGTAAACCCATTGGGGCCGTGGGAGTTTTGGGCAGGGATTCTGTTAAACTCGTTTTTGTTCGCATCTCTCGCAGTGGCTCTGGCCATGATTGTAAAGAACCACGCAGATCAGGCACTCTTAAACAGTTTTGTCATTACACCCATGGCATTTTTGAGCGGGACGTTCTTTCCGGTGGAAAAGCTACCTGGCTGGATACACTATATCCTCTATCTCGTGCCACTCACTCATGCTGCAAAAGTCATAAGGGCATCGCTCCTTGGACGACCCGTAAACCACCTGTCACTCCTCTATCTCCTTTTGGCAGGAACCGTCTGCTTTTGGCTTGCACTCAGCAGTGTTGAAAAGGCGAGGGATTGAAAATGCATATAACGACCTTCTACGATTCAGTTGAGATCCACAGAGAGGATAAGGTGATCTACGCGAAATTTCTAAACCACCATCTGGTGCTCTCCACATGTAGATTGAATCCTGGGATCAGGAGGGACCTTAAATATGTTCTCAACCACCAGGCATGTGAGCCCACAGGCCATGACAGGGCACGAAAGAGTATAAAGGACCCGAAGGGATATGCAGAAGATGTATGCAGGCCCCTTGGGATAGAGCCGGACAAATGTGCCATGATGTCCACAGCTGCCAACATGAACAATGCGGCAATCGTTGTAGAGGAGTTTGAAGGCCTAGAGGTTGCGGCTGTGGTAACGGCAGGCGTAGAGACCAATGCAGGACGGGCAGGAGATCCGGCAACTGTGATGGAGACAAAGGAGGGCTTCCTGCGGCTCCCCTCCATGGAGCCCATAAGGAGACGTCAGGGCACCATAAATATAATGCTCTTCATAGGCCATGCCCTTAGTGATGCAGCACTTGTAAGATCGGTTATTACTGCCACAGAGGCAAAGAGTGCGGCACTTCAGGAACTTAACGTGAACTCCAGGTATTCAGACGGTCTTGCCACTGGTACTGGCACAGACCAGATGGTGGTCTCTTCTAAGGAGGCGCACCAGGGATTTAGGCTAAGCTGGGCTGGAAAACACAGCAAACTAGGGGAGCTAATTGGTACTACAGTAAAAAGTGCGGTCAAGGAGGCGCTCAAAAACCAAAATAGGCTCACCCCGCAGGGCCAGTGCTCTACTCTTAGGCACCTTGAACGCTTCGGGATTAAAAAGGAGGAATTCTTGGCTAAGATTACCTCTTTTCTAGGCCCAAGAGAGGGTAGACTATTTCTTGATAACTACAAATCCATAGACCGCGACCCCCTCACAGTGGCCTCTGTAGCGTCCATATGCCATGTAAAAGACAAGTTTAAGTGGGGCATCCTGCCAGAGGCCTGCTGGAAGGACATCATGGGGGCTTCGTCTGCACAGATCGCCTGTGCCGTTGGCGGAAGGTGGGACAGGTTCGCCATCTACAGGGAGAGTCTTGGCGATTACGCCAGTAATTGCGACAATCAGTCATTCATCACCCTGTGCACAAGGGCCTTTGCCCTTGGCTTTCAAGACAAGTGGGGCGAAAAGGAGACAAAAGGGAATGAAAGGTGAGAATAGAAAGGGATTATTGATGATCTTTACGGGCAACGGAAAGGGCAAGACCACTGCTGCCATCGGCCTTTCAGTGAGGGCGGCAGGGCATGGAATGAGGACGTGCTTTATTCAGTTCATAAAGGGTTCCTGGCACTATGGTGAGATGGACGCCCTTAAACGCCTAAGCGACCTCATAGACCTTGAGGTCATGGGACGCGGTTTTACGTGGAAATCAGATGACCTCGAAAAGGATAAAAAGGAGGCAAAAAACGCATGGGAGCACGCCAAAAAAGTAATATTATCTTGCGATTATGATATCGTAGTCTTGGATGAATTCACATATGCCATTAATTACTCCATGGTGGATCTTGAGGATGTAGTAGAGACTTTTAAGAAGAGACCCCAAAGGCTCCACGTGGTGGTCACAGGCCGTGATGCACCAGATGAACTCATACAAATTGCAGATCTCGTGACAGAGATGAAGGAGGTGAAACACCCTTTTAAGGCTGGCATTAAGGCCCAGAAGGGGATCGAATTTTGAGGCCAAAATTTCTCCTAAACTTTTCAACCCACGAAAGGGACCTTTCTCTATTCTCCCATGACTGGTCAAGGGTTAGAGAATTTGTGGAAACGGAGGGGTTCGATGGAATAGAGCTTTATCCTGTGGCCAGTCCAAGGATCGAGTCTATCCCAGAGGGTCTCATAAAGGGTGTTCACTTGAGATTTTTCATAATGCTAAGGCCCATTTGGAGCGAGGACTTAGAGGCACTAAAAGAGACCTTTGGCTCCCTCGAGGATGCAAAGAGATTCTATGGCGGAGAGGGAGTTAAAGCGATAATCGAGACCTACCGGCGCCAGCTCGATCTTGCCCAGGCCCTTGGGGCCTCTTATGTGGTTTATCACCCAGCAGACGTAACCATTGAGAATGTCTTTGATTGGGCAATGGACCACTGTTGGGAAGATACCATAAGGATGTGTTGTGAAATCATCCAGGAGGCCGTCTCGAAGAGCAGCTTTACTGGATACATACTCTTTGAAAATCTCTGGTGGCCAGGTGGGTTCACCCTTGAAAGCCTGGAAGAGTACGAATTCATCCGTGAGAATATGAGATATGAAAGATGCGGAATAGTGCTCGATACAGGCCACTTGCTCCTTCAAGGAGGCGGCTTTGACATGGAAAAAGAGGCCGTCTCATATCTTTTGAAAAGGGCCAATGAACTTTTGGAGATAAGGGCCTCTATAATTGCCACACACCTTACGTGCACATTGAGTGGTGAATATGTAAGGCGCACAAGGGGGCAAAAAGGCCTTCGGCCAAGGGGCGAGACCTTTTGGGAACGCTTGGCCCACGCAAGGGCCCACGTGCTCAAGTTA
>WGBU01000053.1 GCA_015494155.1 Deltaproteobacteria bacterium
ACAGGATGTCTGATGAGGAATTTAGGAGATTCTTGTTAGACCGTGGCCTCACCGAAGCCCAACTTGCTGGTATAGAAAAAGGGGCAAAGGATATAACAATCCTTACAGGCCCACACCTTGGAGGCTTTAACCAGCGGATCTCTATCCCTGAGTTGTTAGAGGCAGCAAGTAGCGTAGCGGCCCTCTCGATCGCCACGAGATGGGAGGCACTTTTAAATTGATGTGTCTACAAAGAGGGCGGGGGGCTTGGCACATCTCTCCAAACCCCCCCTGTGATAATGAGGAGGCAGTTGGTCTCTACTGGGAGGTTGCGCTTAGTATCACCCACTTCGCATCGTGTGTTGCAGTGGGTGAGTCGTCTGTAATGAGGGCTGCTACGTATATCCTGTAGCGTCCATCTGGGAGCCTGATCATTACAGGGTCGTTCAGGGACCAGACCTCAAACTCGGTAAAATCACTATATTTCAGGCGAATACCAGGCTCGTGGTAATAGTCCTTGCCATTGGTAGATATGAACGTATGGAGTTCGCCTATGGCAGTAACACCAGGCTGAGGTATGGAGCCATTTGGACCGCGGCGCATGGTGATGAGCCTCCTTCGACCATCTGGCAAGAGGAGGGTCTTGGGGTCCACATACTTCATATTGTGTGCCAGGTTCTTGTCGCCAAGGAGATCGTCTGTCTCTTGGTAAAAGGTATTGCCACCATCTGTGGAATAGGCGCGTCTCACATTGTCTGCCCCTCCCATGGCACCTATATATAGCATTACCACCCCACCTGTATGGTCAACGTATATGTTGTAGACTCCGAAGGTACCATTGTCACTTTCGGTAAGGGTGTAGCGTGCACCTTGGTCAGGTGTAAAATTGATACCGTCTGTAGAGCTTTCGCTCACTAGGATCTTTTCGTTCTGATTGTAAATGTACTTCCGCCATGTGCCGTCTGGTAAGAGTACGACCTTAGGGTTTAGACGGGCATGGAGGGTCCCCTCTTCCACTGGATTGGAGAAGTTTAGGCCATCTGAGGAACTCTGTATCATCTTTGCACCAGGACCTTCGCCCTGGGAATGGTCTTCATAGTAGAGATAGATCATCCCAGTAGTAGGGTCCACGATGGCCCCTGGGTTTGAGGCATATTCTACCCGTATCCCTGGGTCTGGAGTGAAAAGGAGATCAGGGCTTACACTCGTAGATGCCTCCTTGAGTGTCCAGTTCGCAGTGGAGAAGTCAAGACCCCACTTGGCAGATACAGGTATCCCGTCTAGGTCAATATTTTCTATCTTCAAGTAATAGGTCCCGTTTTCAAACCCTAGGCTTACGGTTGCAGGCGAGAGGCTTAACTCCTGGGCCGATAGGGACGAGGCCCAAATGAGGGCAGTGAGCATTAAAATGGGTATAGAGGTCCATATAAGAGGCCGCTTTTTCCCAGACCAATTTCGAAAAGAATTTGACATTTTTATCTCCTTTGGGTTTTGTTTAGTCCCTAACATTTTATAAGTTATCGACCCAATACCTTTTAGACTTTAATCAAGGATGAAAGATTTTTGCCTACATGTTATTTTCATAGATGTCTTTAGACTATTCTTACAGGGGAAAGACAAGAAGGGTGAAACGAAAGAGATATCTCAACATGGTGGGCCTTCAAGAGGCAAGGAGGCTCTTTTTTAATAGATTCAAGGGGCGGTTCACATCCACGGAGAAGGTCCCATCAAATCAGGCAGCAGGGAGGGTGACAGGTGCCCCTGTGTTCGCTCGATTTTCAAGCCCGTCGTTTCACTCTGCTGCCATGGATGGCATTGCAGTAAGGGCAGAGGATACCTTCTCTGCCCACGAATCGCATCCGGTCTCACTCGACCTAAAGAGCGGGGAGGCGGTATTTATAAACACTGGCCAGCCCATGCCCCCAGACAAGAATGCAGTGATTATGATTGAGCATGTCTCCTTGGACGAACAAGGGGGAAAGGCGGTCATAATGGCCCCTGCTTATCCCTGGCAACACGTTAGAAAGATCGGCGAAGACATAGTTGCAACAGAACTCCTCTTCCCAACGCACCACCTCCTTTCCCCTGCCGATATCGGAGCACTCATCGCTGCCGGTGTAAAAGAGGTGGTAGTGAGGAAACGGCCCAGGGTGGTCATCATTCCCACCGGCTCTGAACTCATTGCCCTCGACCAGGTGGAGGAGGCCGTGCCCCATGGAAAGACCATTGAGTCCAACAGTGCCATGCTTGCCGCCCTTTCAAGAGAAGCTGGCGCAGAGGTAAAGGTCACCTCGATCGTGGAGGATCAGTATGAACTCATCCGAGACGCCCTGAGGGCCGCAGTGGAGGAGGATGGGGCAGATCTCGTAATCCTAAATGCGGGCTCTTCTGCTGGTAGTGCCGACTACACTGTAAAGGTCGTAGAAGAGTTGGGAGAGGTCCTCGTCCACGGAGTGACCATTATGCCAGGCAAACCCACTGTGCTCGGGGATTGCCAGGGCGTGCCCGTTACTGGGAACCCAGGTTATCCGGTCTCTGCCCTCATATCGTTTGAACAGTTTATTGGCCCGCTCCTCATGCACATGCAGGGGCTAGTGGAGCAAGAAAAACCCAAGATCAAGGCCGTGTGTGGAAAGAGCATCCCCTCCAAGTCTGGTATACAGGAATTTAGGCGCATGGTGGCAGGCCGTCTGGGCGAAAGGATCGTGGCGCTCCCTGTCAAGAAGGGGGCAGGCGCCATAACCACCATGACAAGGGCGAATGCCATGCTCTCTATTCCAGCAGAGTCAGAGGGGGTCATGGCAGGAGACGTTGTGGAACTCGAACTCCTTCGTCCACTCTCGCAGGTGGAATCTACGATACTTTCTGTAGGAAGCCACGATCTTACACTGGACATCATCCACGATCTTCTACGGAGGGGCATTCCCCCCTACTACATGGCAATGACACACGTGGGGAGCCTTGGTGGTATTGTGGCCGTCCGCGATGGGCTCTGCCACCTTGCAGGTACACACCTCTTGGACCCTGAGAGCGGTGAATACAACGTGAGTTATATAGAGCGCTATTTAAAGGGGAAGAGGAGGGCGAGGCTCTACAACCTGGTCTATCGGGAACAGGGCCTTATGGTGAGACATGGCAATCCCAAGGGGATTCAGGGCATACGAGACCTCATGCGGGATGACATCCAATTCGTTAACAGGCAACCAGGGTCTGGGACGCGGGTCCTATTGGACCATGAATTAAAGAAGGCGGGCATTAGCCCAGGGCACATTAAGGGCTATGACAATGAGGAATATACACACATGGCAGTGGCAGTGAGTGTGCTTTCTGGAAAGGCGGATGCAGGCCTTGGAATCCTGGCTGCAGCACGGGCCCTTGGCCTGGATTTCATCCCAGTGGCCCACGAGAGATATGACATACTCATTCCAGAAGAGGCCCTTGGGCTCCCGTCCATGGAGCGCCTCCTTGAGATCATCCAGGGGGCAGAATTTAAGGAGAGGGTAGAGGCCCTGGGCGGCTATTCTGCAAGGGATGCTGGAAGGCTGCTTTTCGAGATCTAGACGATTCTATGGGGTGCATTGAAGACATTGAGTCTGTCTGGCCTTGCGTATGCCGCAAGGGTGATTCCAGCGCGTCTTGCTATGGCAAGCCCAAGGGACGAGGGGGCAGTCCTGGACATTACTATGGGGATCCCCATTCTTGCACACTTCAACACCATGTCTGATGTCAATCGGCCAGTGGTATAGACAGCGGCCCTGGCAGGGGCGCGACCAAGTAAGATTGCGCCGATTACCTTGTCCACGGCATTGTGTCTTCCAACGTCTTCAAAAAACGCCTGAAGCCTCCCCTCTGCCCAGAGCCCACAGCCGTGTACACAGTGCGTCTCAAGGCCCAGTCGAGAGGCCTTGAGGACCTCTAATATGAAGGTGCGGACCTCGTGGAACGAAATGGAGTATTCAAGGGGCGGTGGAATCTTACCTTCAAGTACCTCCCTAGAGATCTTGCCTGTGCCGCCGCAACCAGAGGTTATGATGAACTCCCTGGGCCTGTCCTCATCGGAGACGTCTGCATAGACAGATATACGTCCTTCCGGGCAGACATAGACCTCCTTTACCTGGCCTGGACTGGTTATCCAACCCTGGCCAAAGAGAAAACCTGGCCCAAACTCCTCGAGACCTGTTGGAAGTACCATGGAGGCCCCCACCTCTTCGTCGTTCAATGCCACCTTATAGGGCGTCTCAATGGCCAGGGCCTCCTCTCTGAGGGACCTTCCAGTGGGGGTCAGGACCTCGGTGGTAAGATAGAGTTTTAGCCTATCATCTGTTTTGCTGTCAGCCATACGTCGCCCCTGTCTCCTGGTGAAATGGATTGCTTACCCTCTGGCAGTTCGAGAAGGCCCACGGCGTGTGCCATGGCGTGTAGCCTGCTCCTCGACTGTAGTGGAACTGCATAGATCTCATGAGACTGACACCTGATCTTACAATAGGTGAACTGGGTCCAGTTAGGCTGGCCCTTTACCTCCATCTTCACTTTACAAGGTAGCCTGGGCGGAAACGGGTCTTGATAGCCCATGGTCCTCTTGATCCCAGGGATGGCAAGGACAGTGGCAGCCACATGGTTGGATGGTGGGCCGCCAGGGAGGTTGAAGATCACCTTTTTACCAAGCATTCCCATACAGATGCCCTTTCCAGGCCCTATGCGCACCCTGCGGAATACCATGTGAACGCCCAGTTCTTCCATGGCCTGTACAGTAAAGTCCTTGTCCCCATCTAGTACCCCGCCACAGGTGATCAAAATATCGTGGTCTTCAAGGAGGCCTTTGAAGTGGTGGCAAAGACCACCTAGATCGTCTTTAAAGATCACACACGTGGGTTCGATGCCAATCTCTTCTAACTCTCCTTTGAGTGTCACCATATTGCTCGCTGCCACCTGCCCGGGACCTATGGGCTCTCCAGGAGAAACGAGTTCACTTCCTGTGGCGGCAATGGCGACCTGTGGAACTCTAAAAACCCGCACCCTGTAAACGCCTGCTGCGGCCAAAAGGCCTAGGGCAGCAGGACCCAGGGGGGAGTGGCCCTTTAAGATGACCTCGCCCTCTCTTATGTCCTGGCCCTTTTTTAAGACATTCCTTCCAGGTCTTGAGTCGGCAAGTGCCAGTACCTCGTCTTGAGAGACCTGGGTTACGAATTCCGATGCGAGTACTGCCTCTGCCCCAGGTGGTATGGGTGAGCCAGTCATGATACGCACACATGTGCCAGGGGTAAGGCGAGGGGCCTCGCCCTCTCCCCCTGCTGTTACAGTGCCTTTTACCCGTAACCTTACTGGGGAATCGGGTGTTGCCCCATCTACATCGCTAGAGATCACGGCAATGCCGTCCTTAAGGGATGAATCTATACTTGGGCAGTTACTACGGGCCACGACATCTTGTGCTGTGATCCTCCCAAGGGCAGAGGTGGCCTCGATCTCTTCCTGGCCAAAGGGTGATAGCCCCATTACGCACTCCATGGCCTCTTTTAGTGAGATGAGCCCCCCTGTCTCTCTAGAGCGCTGATTTTCCATACGGCTAAACTAACACCTGAGCAAGACCTTGCACAGGGGCATGTTTTAAGGAATGATGCCTAAATCCTGCACGGTAAAAGGAGGCAAAAAATGATTTTTCAACGAATAAAGCGGGCGTTAGATCAGATGTTTCATGTTTTCAAAATTCACTGTTTGAGTGAAAATGTATTCTGGTCTCTTTTGCCCCCTTTTGCCGCCCTTTGGGATTGGCGATTTTGCCCAATCTTCTTTGTTGCTTGGGGCTCGGAATATCTTACAGTATGCCTTCGCCCCTCGCGCCTCGATATCAAAGGGCAAACTCACCAATTGCAGGATTTAGGTGATGGAGTATGCTCGTTTTGTGAATGGTGACCGAATGAAGGATTTTTTTAGACTCATGAGCAGGACGCAATTTTTAGAGCTATTGGAGGGGTTTGAGCCACTGGATTCCGAGGTCGTTCCCCTCACCCAGGCAAGGGGACGGGTCCTCGCCCAGGACATCCTCGCTCCTGAGGACCTGCCCCCATTTTCCAGATCCACCATGGACGGATTTGCAGTACGTGCAAAGGCCACCTTTGGGGCCAGTGAATCAGAGCCCTCACTCTTTAAGGTGGTGGGCGAGGTCCCTATGGGGAGCTCTGGTCAGGACATAGAGGTCGGCCCTCTTGAGGCAGCCAAGATCTGGACAGGTGGTGCATTGCCAAGGGGTGCAGATAGTGTGGTGATGGTGGAATTTACCCACCCCATAGACGAGGAGACCATAGAGGTGTTTAAGCCTGTGGCCCCAGGCGAAAACGTCATTGCCAAGGGAGAGGACTATAGAGAGGGGGATGTGGTGCTTGAAGGGGGCAGGGTCCTGGGACCGAGTGATCTTGGGGCATTGGCAGGCCTTGGGATAGTGGAGGTTCCAGTGGTGAAAAGGCCAAAGGTTGCAGTTTTGAGCACTGGCGATGAGCTCGTCCCACCTGATGCTACACCCCGGCCAGGGGAGATAAGGGACATAAACAGCACCACACTTCACCTGCTCATAGAAGAGTGTGGTGGGATACCTGTACCCATGGGTATAATCCCAGACGATTTCGACTCTCTAAAGAGGGCCTGTGAGGAGGCACTGAGAGAGGGGGCAGACGTAGTGCTTTTATCCGGTGGGAGTTCTGTGGGAAGAAGGGACTACACACTGGATGTCTTTAGAGGGCTTAAGGGCTGTGATGTACTGGCACATGGCGTCTCCATAAGGCCAGGCAAGCCCACCATATTGGCAAAGCAGGGTAACAGGGCGCTTTTCGGCCTCCCAGGCCATGTGGCCTCTGCCATTGTGGTGTTCCTCTTGTTCGTAAGGCCCCTCGTGAGGTATATGTCCGGGAGAGACCTTTCCACAGGCCTAAATGAGGTGCGCGTAAGGTGCGGACAGGAGTTCCCCTCTGTAAGTGGTAGAGAGGACTTTGTAAGGGTGAGGCTCGAGGATGGGCCGGAAGGACTAAGTGATATGAAGTGGGCATATCCTGTGTGGGGTAAATCTGGTCTCATAAGCCCTCTTGTGAAGGCCCACGGACTCCTTAAGATCCCGCGAGACAGCGAGGGCCTCGAACGGGGGGAAGAGGCCACATGTCTCCTCTTCTCCTATACATATCAATGAGGCCACCAGTGCCCGAGGTGCCCCATAACCTCATCTGGTGTGCCCTGTTGTACTATCTTTCCCTTGGACAGAAGTATTACTGAGTCTGCCATGTGTCTTACCTCGAAAAAATCGTGGCTTACCATGATGAATGTGAGGCCGAGTTCGTGGTGTAGATCCACGATGAGTTGCCTTATCTCTTGTCTGAATATGGGGTCCAGGGCAGAGAGGGGTTCGTCCAGGAGGATCAATCTCGGTTCAAGTATCAATACCCTGGCAAGGGCCACCCTTTGCCTCTCGCCACCGCTGAGCCTGTCTGGACGGCGGTCCAAGAGGTGTCTGATCTTAAAGCGGTTGACCAGCCATTCCAACCGGTTGCCAACCGTAGTCTCATCAATGGCCCTGTACCTCGTGCCATAGAGTATATTGTCGAGGCAGTTAAGGTGGGGAAAGAGTGCTGCATCCTGATAAACTATGCCAAAATGGCGCTCTTCAGGTGAGGCATGGGTGATGTCCCTCCCATCCCATTTCACCTTTCCTGAAAATTGTCTCCTGTTTTCAGGCAGCACTCCCATGATGCCCTCGAGCAACATGGACTTACCAGAGCCAGTAGGTCCTATGATAGAGAGAAACTCCCCCCTTTTTACACTTAGGTCCACTGGCCCCAGGGTGAAACCTGGGACACTGATTGTGAAGGCGTTGACCTCTAACACCTATTCCCAATCTCCCTTTTTATCAGCCAAGATCCGCATAATGATAAAGAGAAAGAGGCTCACCAATATGAGCCAGACCGCCACAGGTCTTGCAAATTTTAGCCCAAAGGCAGTAAAGCGCTCGTAAATGAGAACTGGCGCCAGCATCGGGTGGTAGGCAACGATCACCACTGCCCCAAACTCACTTATGGCCCTGGCAATACACATGATGGCGCCCAGTAGCATATTTCGCCAGGCTAAGGGCAGTGTGACCCTGAAGAATGTATGCCACGGACCTGCCCCAAGGCTTCTCGACACATATTCGAGCCTTAGGGGCACGGCCTCGAAACCGGCCTTTACTGCATTTATGTAAAATGGTATCCCAACAAAGGTCAGTACGGCGATGATCCCTGTATAGGTCCCCATTATCTCAATACCAACTGTGTGCATAAGTTCTCCAACGAGAGTGCCTCTTGCGGCAAGGCCGAGGATTGCTATCCCGATCACTGGGTGGGGGATCATTATGGGGAGGTCCACCAGTCCCTCTACCAGCTTCTTCCCCCAGAATGCCTTTCTTGCCAGGAGGTAGGCAAGCGGTGTGCCCAGTGCCACTGAGATGACGCCTGCTGCCACTGCTGTTCCAATGCTCCTGGCTATGGCGGCCACCACCTCTGGGTCCCTGGCAGTGAGGGCCAATTCGTGGAGACCGGCGCCAGAGATGAGTTTTCCAAGGGGGAGGGCCAAAAGGAGTATGATCGGGAGTGAAAAGAGAGAAAGTGCTATTTCAAACCCACCCCTACTTCCCATGGGCAGCGCAAAACACCTTGAGTCTCTTGGGTAGGATTTTAAGCATACTCTCTCTGGATGTCTGGCACGGGACGATAGGCGGTTGCCCCAGGCCTGAAAGGATCTTGAGCCCCTTTTGTGGGTCTAGCAAAAAGGCCATAAAGGCCATGGCCGCCTCTTTGTTCCTTGCGTTTTTGAGTATAGTGGCCCCATAGACACACGCCCTGCCCCTCTTTACCACAAATGTCCCGGGTCTTTTCCCCATTACCTTCACATGGGCCTTTTCATAGAGGTGATTGTGGGCTTCATCCCCCAGGTTGATCTCCACTGGTAGCTGTATGTATTGGAGGTCATGCTGCACTGCCACAGAAAGATACTCCCACGCATAATCGAGGGCACCTGTGTCGAGCAGTGAGATGAGCTCAACGGATTTTGGCCTTATATTCCTGGGCGATCGCTTCGAAAGTAGCGCCTCATAGAGCCCTGGCCTCTTGTAGTATGACTCTGCGAGTTGCATCACCATGAGGCTTCTATATCCACATGGATCAAGGTTAGGGTCTGCATGGCCCCATGAGACCCCTTTTTTTAATAGGATATCAGGCCAGTTGTCCTGGTTGATCTTTGATGAAAAGCGGCTCTTGGGGGTATAGCAGAGCACAATCTGATTGGTGGCGAAAAGAATGTTCCATTCTGCATGGGTTGGGATGAGGAGGCTGTCTATGATGGAATAGTCTGCGGAGATGTACACATCTGCTGGCTTGCCTACCTCTGTGATCATCCTCGCCATCTTGGTGCTACCGCCACTTTCTCTTAGCACATCTATGTCTGGATATGTCTTTTCAAATTCCCTTTCAATCTCCATTAGGGGTACACTGAGGCTCCCTGCATGAAATACGATCACCCTTCCGCTAGGCTTCGAGATGGCCTCATTGGGAGAAAAAATCCCCATTAAGGCTAAGAACAATAAAAGGCAGAGGCGCATTAGTTTAGATGTCCACTCCATCGATTTGTTCGGCCTTTCTATTTCTACAGCTTTTTATAAGCTTAACCAATGACTTGAGCGCCTCATTTACAGAAGCTGAATCGGGGAAGTATTCTATTAATTCTGGATCAAGCCTTACCATATTTGTTCCCTCTTTGTATTGAGAGGTATACTTGCCACGAACACCATTGCTAAAATCATATTCCTCTAACATATCTGGATCATTATTCATTACTTTCATATTGTTTTCTCTCCTTTTTTGTGGCCATTCTCGCACTAATTATCCTAATTCGATCATCACGGTCTGTATGAACCACAACTAATAACCTATTTTTGTTTGATAGGCCTAAAATAACAAATCTGTCTTCATCCTTAGAATGAAGAGGATCGTATATTGTGATCGAAAAAGGATCGCCAAATACAGTTGAGGCCTCTTCAAAAGAAACTCCATGCTTTTTAATGTTTTGATAGGCCTTCTTTTCATCCCATTCAAATATTAACACGACTTACTCTTTATATAAAATTTGCAGATAACGCATGGCAATATCCAACTCATATGCCCTATTTGTTTTTACTGTACATGAGTACTCGAATTTAGTTTCACCCAATAGCTTTATCCCTTTTTCCATGGGAGATTTTAGTCTCATCCATCAGATATATCCAAGATACATGGCCCTTTAGACTGAGCCCTTTGGTAATCGTACAAAGATCTCGATGGTCTCTGCCCCTTTGGTCCCCTTCAAAGAGTTTACTAACCCAGAGACTGCCCCTGATATGGCCTGCTGCACAAAGAATTTTAGGGGAATGGGTCTACCATTTACCAGTAGATGTGCCGAGGGCTTGTCGTGGTCCTTAAGGATGTAGCGATTTTCGATGAAATCTGCCAGTTCCGAGTCCTCATCTGGCCGAAAGACCTTGGTCCCAGGGATATCTTCTTGTGTCACCACTGCTGTGACGCCAGAGACCTCTCTATAGAGGGATGGGGGCTTACGGACAGCGACCTCGATTTTGTCCACGCCAGATGCGTCCTTGAATCCTTCACCAAGGACTACGTCTGCAAAGGGAAAGAATCTCTGGGCAAGTGCCCTGAGTGGCATCTTGTCGTTGGGTTTCATGATTACTAATTGGTCAGGGGCTGCCAGGGCAACGGCCTCGGCGCCGGCAGCCCTGAGCCTCCCTGTGTCTGTATTAGGGGAGTCGAATTCAATACCCTTATGACTGCTCGATTTTATTACACACACCTTCCAACCCCGCCCTTTCAGCCTTTTAATGACCTTTGAAAGGAGGGTTGTCTTGCCTGAATCGTGCCATCCAATGAACGTTATTACCTCTGGCATCACTTACATCCCCTAGCTAATGGCTAACTTGATTTGATGCAGGCACTTTAACACCATATATCCACATACTCAAACTTAAAACAAAGGCCATTTTTTAGTTTGAAGTGAACATAAGAAATGGTGCCTGGAGGTGATCTGTGTCCACCATCAGGCACTAGAGGTAAGAAATAGGCCCCTTTTTGTGGCTAGACCTTGAAACGGCTGTGGAGGATCTCCACCTCCTCCTTTGGCTTGTATCCAGTGATCATGGACCTAAGGCTCCCCTTTATGGCAAAGAGGGACATGTAGAGGTGGATTATGAAAAAGCCAGTGAGCACTGCCGCAAGGTAGCCGTGTATGAGTACGAATAACCTTAGGCTATGGGTGGGTGCCCCAAGGCTGTAGATATACCAGCCAGTCCATGCCATGACGCCACCCCCTAGTGTAGCGAGCCAGAACCACATCTTCTGTCCTGCATTGAATTTTCCAGCAGGGATGGGCCTGGTCTCCTTACTCAGATATCCTCCCATCATGAATAGCCACTCGATGTCATAGGGGGCGGGAAACATGTCTTTAACCCATATGAGGAACATGGGTAGGGCACTCAATGAAAAGACGATGGCAGAGACGAGGTGCCAATGCCTTGCCTGCAATACCAGGCCCCCTCCACCAAGGGATCTCGCAAATATCACCATGAGCCCTGTTATTACGAGGAAAGTAAATGAGATTGCAGCAATCCAGTGTATGAATCTCGTTATTACAGAGAAAAAGAACACGAGCCCCTTTTGGTGTGAGAATCTCCTAGGGCCAATGAAGAGGTAGTGGGCTAGAAACATGAGGGGTACAAGGGTTATGATGGCCAAAAAGAGCTTCCAGCCCAGGCTCTCTTGGAAATAAATCATGTGCGATAGCCAGGTCTTGTGATCCTGTACAGTGGCACTGAAGAGGGCATGTAGCCCTTGTATGAATCTATTCATCTTTTATCACTTCTTTCCATATGCCCTTGACCACCCCCAGGCATTTACGCCTGAGCCACGTCTAAAGACGCGCTCCCTGTAGATGTCTGCCACGATGTCTGCATCTCCTGCAAGGAGCGCCTTGGTTGCACACATGGCAGCGCAAAGAGGTGGTTTGCCTTCTGCGATCCTGTTTTGGCCATAGAGCTTGCGCTCCTTTTGGCTAAAGGTCTCTGCTGGTCCACCAGCACAAAAAGTACACTTGTCCATGGCCCCCCGCGCGCCAAATACCTTTCCGCTTGGAAACTGAGGTGCACCAAATGGACACGCCATGAAGCAATAGCCACAGCCAATGCAAGTATCCTTGTTCACCAGTACGATACCATCTTCCCTCTGGTAGATGGCATCCACTGGGCAGACTGCAATGCAAGGGGCATCTGAGCAGTGCATACAGGATATGGAAATGGACTTTTCTCCTGGTTGCCCCTCGTTTATTGTAACTACACGCCTCCTGTTGATACCCACAGGAACGTTGTTTCCTTCCTTGCATGCTATGACACATCCGTCACATGCAATGCACCGTTCAATATCACACAAAAATTTCATTCTTGCCATCTAAAACCCCCTTTTTGCTACTACGCTAAAGGCCATACACCTATTGCCCAATCAGACATTAAATGTGTCAACAAATTGATAGCGAGCAACACCTCATCGATCCCTATACCGAGAACTGGACCACCCACAAGTCGTGCTTATTGCAGAAACTCGTGGCATAGAGTAGTGGATGGTGCCCTGAGATCTCGAACTCTGATATGGCCCGCTTGTCTGTTGGGTAAAAGGTCTTTTCCCCTAGCACCGTTCCATCTGGAGAGACCAGGGTGTGGCGCACTATGTAGTGCCGTTCAGTCATAGGGTGCCTGGTCTCGATGGTCACCTTCCCACCATCCACGGTCACCATGGGTAGGTGTGAGCCAACCTTCTTTGCCCACCTGCCAGGCTCTTCCTTGGTATAGATGATCCCCTTTGGGAACATCACCTTGTGTGCCATGGTACCCATGGCAGGTGCAACACCCGATGTAATGGCACCTGCTGCTACCACCATGGAAGTCTTGAGGAATGCTCTTCGATCCTTCATATGCTCTCCTCTTTTTTCATTGGTTACGCCTTCGACACCTTACAGAGTCCATCCTTGGTGGACTGGATCTGGGTAATGATGTCGTAACCGTAATTGGTGACTATGTTGGCAGGCTCGCCCAGGGCATAGGGAACGTGGCCAGAGGGATAATTCGCCTCCAGAGACTCGCCCTGGAAGAATCCGCCAAAGTGAAATGGCAGGAAGATGGTCTTATCATCCACACGTTCCGTGATCTTTGCCTTCACCTTGATCCGTCCACCCTCTGGAGACTCGATCCATACCATGTCCCCACTCCTGATCCCCAGATCATTGGCAACCCTGGTGTTGATCTCGGCATACATCTCTGGGGCGAGCTCCGCGAGATACTTGTTGCTCCTAGTCTCTGCACCCCCACCCATGTGCTCCACCATCCTTCCGGTGATGAGGACAAAGGGGAAGTCCTTGACGAGTTCAGGCCTCTGTTCGCTCTTGTACTTGGTGAATACGCGATAGTGGTTGGGCTTGTCCTCATAGGTGGGATACTTTGCCACAAGGTCTGGCCTGGGAGAGTGGAGTGGCTCCCTGTGTACTGGGACCTGGTCTGGGAAGGTCCATACTACACAGCGGGCCCGGGCATTTCCAAAGGGTGCCATCCCCTTGGAAATGGCATACTTTATGGTCTTCATAGAAAGGTCTGTCTTCCAGTTGGTCCCAGGTACCACATCTTTAAATTCTGGGTAGCCTCCATTGACTTCACTGCCAGGGTTCGCAATACCTTCTGCTGCCAACAGGTTCTCTTTTCGGCCGCTATAGTATGTGATCTCAGTGCCAAACCGTGCCCTAAATGGAAGACCTCCCTTGGCCACGGGCTTTGAGATGTCGTAGAGGATGGGTGTCCCTGGGTGATCTTCTGTCCAGCACGGCCAGGGGAGTCCGTAATATTCGCCATCGCAAGGGCCACCCTTGGCCTGGAGTGTGTCTATGTCGAATGTGTGCCAGTTTAGAGTATGCTTCTTGATGCGCTCTGGGCTATAGCCACAGTATCCAATGGTGAGAGAGCCCTTGGCCAACTCCCTTGTCACATCATCTGGTACCTTTTTGATATTCTTATAGAATTTGTCTGCAAAACCAAACCGCTTTACGAGTTCCTCCATGATCCAGTAGTCGTCTTTGCTGTCGTGGACTGGGTCCACTACCTTAAAGCGCCACTGTACCTGTCTGGACGTGGAAGTAACGCTACCCTCGGTCTCGTACTGGCTTGTACTGGGGAGGAGATATACGTTGTCCTTTTCGCACATGGCGGCAGTCATGGTGGGGAAGGGATCTATGATCACCACCAGATCTAGCTTGTCCAGTGCCTTTTTGAGCTTGAAGTACTGGGACTGGGAGTTTGATGCACAGCCCCAGAAGACCACTGCCTTTATGGGGGTGTACTGATAGATCTTGTCGTCCTGGTTGACACCCTCATACCAGCGGGCCAGGGTAAAGCCCTTCTTGTTCATGTAATCCTTGCTGTGGAACCTAGATTTTATCCACTCATAGTCCACGTCCCAGACCCTGCACCAGTGTTTCCACGAACCATCCTTGAGGCCATAGTAGGCAGGGAGAGAGTGGGAGAGGACGCACATGTCCGTTGCACCCTGGACATTGTCGTGACCCCTGAAGATATTGGTCCCTCCGCCAGAGACGCCCATGTTTCCAAGGACCAGTTGGAGGATGCAAAAGGCCCTGGTATTACTGCTTCCTATGTGGTGCTGCGTGCCACCCATACACCATATCACGGTCCCAGGCCTGTGTGTGGCCATGATCTTGGCGATCCTCACCACCTCGCTGGCGGGAATGCCTGTAATGTCTTCCACCACCTCTGGTGTATAGTGGCTGGCCACCTCCTTCATCTCTTCGAATCCTGCCACACGGGTCCTGACGAACTCCTTGTCGTACCAGTCGTTTTGGATTATGGCATTGATGAGCCCCATTACAAAGGCCGTGTCTGTTCCGGGCCTTATGCGGACATAGTCTGTGGCTTTGGCTGCCAGCCTGGTGAACCTCGGGTCCACTACGATCACAGGGGCATTGTTCACCTCTTTGGCACGTAGTATGTGTTGTAATGCCACAGGGTGTGCCTCAGCCGCATTGGAGCCTATCATGAAAATGCATTTTGAGTGCCTGATGTCGTTCAGGCTGTTGGTCATTGCACCGTAACCCCATGTATTGGCGACACCTGCCACCGTGGTGGAGTGTCATATTCGGGCCTGGTGATCTATGTTGTTCGTACCCCAAAAGGCGGCGAGCTTCCTCTGTAGGTAGGCCATCTCATTGGAGACCTTGGCAGAACCATTCCAGTGGACTGCATCTGGACCGTGCTTTTCCCTGATCTCCAAGAGCTTGTTCGCCACCTCATCCAGGGCCTGTTCCCACGAGATCTTCTGCCATCTTCCGCCAGAGCGTTTCATGGGGCTCTTGAGCCTCTTTTCACTCGTCACCATATCTATGGCGCCAGCCCCTTTGCAACAGTGGCCTCCTCTTGAAATTGGGTGGTCAGAGGCCACCTCCTGCCTCACCCATACCCCGTTCTGTACCTCTGCAATGATGCCACAACCTACTGCACAGTGGGTGCACACGGTCTTTACCTTCTTTGAGCCCGGGTAGGCCTCTTTTTTCGCCTGGGAGGAGGCAGATGCCCTCTTTGTCAACCTTGGAGTGAGGCTCCCTGCAGATACTGCAGCAGTCAAGGCAGAGAGCTTTAGAAAAGACCTCCT
>WGBU01000054.1 GCA_015494155.1 Deltaproteobacteria bacterium
ACTTTAATGGTATGTGTACCTTTCATAACTTGTCATTTTAGCATGTGGCCTAGATAATGAAAGGGGCCGTGGCACCGTACACTCAGTTTAAAGGTCTTTTTTGGGAAGGTAGAGTTTAACTCCCAGACAAACAAGATGAAACTTAAAGGAGTCTCAAGGCCTTTTTCACCACCTCCAAAGGGTCGTTTCCCAATACCCTTATTGCTGGTTCCTTTCCGAGGTCACCATCGTCCCAGATTAGATCTGGTACCAGTCCACCAGAATCCTCGATCGCCTGCTTCACTCCCCATACAAGACTTGATCCCTCTGCCTCTTTGACCACTTTAGGTTCGTCCTTGCGGGAGAATGAGGCGATCTTGTATCCCAGGGCCTCCCCCTTTTTTAAAAAGGCCTCATCCATCTTGATGTCCATGGCAGAGCGCTTTTTTGGGTCGTACAGCATGGCTGTGAGGATGATGTTGGCCACATGAGATGAGGCGCCAAATTCTGGGGCTTCTATATGGCGAAGATCGTCTCTAACCCTTACGATCCTCCCTGGAAAGGCTGCAACGTCTTCTCTAGTCCTGGCATAGGGAAGGGCGTATCCAAGGTTGATCTGTATCTCAGGGGCCAGTCTCCCTGCCCCTGGGTGTTTCTCAAGTTGCGAGGAGGCCTCTTTTAGGAGCTTGAGGATCTTATCCCGCTCCACTATCTGCCAGTAGGTTGCAAGTGTGTTTACTGGCCCTATCCCACTTCCCATCCCTTTGCTGGCCACTATGGATAGTTCCATGAAGTCCCTACAGGTCCTAAAAGCTTCTCTTACGCCCAGCCCGCCACCAACGAGTGTTGCAAGGCACGATGCAAAGGCACAACCCGTCCCATGGGTATGGACAGTATCGATTCTTGCCCCACCTACAGATACAGTCCCCTCACTGTCTACGAGTATATCCATTACGAGGTCTTTCTCGCCTGAATGCCCCCCTTTGACAATTACCGCCCTCTCCTTGTTCGAAGGGATCTTAGTTAGGGTGCGATATAGCTGCCTGGCCAACTCCTCCTGGCGAGAAGCACCCAGTGAGGGGTCGTCAAGGAGGCGTGATGCCTCTGGGATGTTTGGTGTAATGATAGAGACGTGGGGTAAGAGTTCTTCCTTTAAGACCTCTATGGCACTATCTTCTAGGAGTGGCTTGTTGTTTTTTGAGTTCATCACTGGGTCCAATATGATGGGTGTCTCCGGGGGGAGCCCCTTTATTAGTCTCCCAATGACCCTTACGTTTTCAAGGCTTCCCATCATGCCGATCTTTATGGCATTGAAAGGGATGTCTGACAGACAGCTTTCCAATTGGGCACTTAGCGTCTCTGGGGGCACAAGGGCTACATCCTTTACACCCAAGGTGTTTTGGATAGTGAGGGCAGTGGGGATGGCCGTCCCGTACCCACCAAGTACTGTTATGGTGCGGATGTCCTGCTGGATGCCTGCACCACCACTGGGATCGGACCCACCAATGGCCAGGACCTTGATCTCTCTTGTAGCGATATGTTTGAACCACTGGCTAAGAGGAGTCATCGTAGCCACAGGTTTAATTTAACAAGCTCTTTATTGCAACATGTAAACTTCCATCTATAATGGATCGCCAAGTTTTTCTGCCCCTGTGGGGAATGAGAGTTTTTATCTGAGCATTTAGGGAGGAGACAAGAAATTGATCAATCAACTCGAGGCAGCAAAGAAGGGAAAGATAACAGAAGAAATGGAGGCAGTTGCCAGGCAAGAGGACTTAGAACCAGAGATCATCAGGCAGCGCATTCAAGAAGGACAGATAGTGATCTTAAAAGGAAGGAAGAATCAAGAGAGGATTGTGGGTATTGGCATGGGGCTTCGCACCAAGGTCAATGCCTCCATTGGCACATCTACTGATATATGCGATCTCGAACATGAAAAGAGAAAGGCAAGGATAGCAGAGGAGACCGGTGCCGACACCCTCATGGAGCTTTCGGCAGCAGGCGACCTGGACGAGATCAGGCGCTCTATCATAGAAGAGGTGAGCCTCCCTGTAGGTAACGTCCCTCTGTACCAGGCCTTCTGCGACACCATCAAAAAGTACAAGGATCCTTCCAAGATGGACCCAGAATACCTGTTCGAACTCATAGAAAGACAGTGTGCCGATGGCATTGCATTCATGGCCATCCACTGTGGAATAAATCTCTTCACCATAGAGCGAATGAAACACCAGGGTTATCGGTATGGAGGGCTCTGTTCCAAGGGCGGTACCCTCATGATCCAGTGGATGATGAAAAACAACCGTGAAAATCCACTGTTTGAACAGTTTGAACGGGTCTGCGACATATTGAAGAAATATGATACGGTCCTGAGCCTTGGAAATGGAATAAGGGCAGGGGCGATACACGACTCCCTGGACAGGGCACAGATGGCCGAACTCGTGCTCAACTGCGAGCTTGCAGAGCGTGCCAGAGAACGCGGGTGCCAGGCCATGGTGGAGGGGCCCGGGCATGTGCCCCTAGATGAGATAGAGGCCAATATTATTTTACAAAAAAAGATGTCCAACAATGCCCCATACTACATGTTGGGGCCGCTTCCATGCGACATTGGGGCCGGGTGGGACCATGTGACAGCGGCCATAGGTGCTGCCCAGTCATCCATGTATGGTGCAGACCTCATCTGCTACATCACACCTGCTGAACACCTGGCACTCCCTGACGAAAAGGACGTGGAGATAGGGGTGAAGGTGGCGCGCCTTGCGGCCCACATCGGGGATTGTGTGAAATTAAAGGGTAGGGCCGATATCCCAGACAAGGAGATCAGCAAGGCACGCCGCGCCTTCAATTGGAAGGCACAGTTCGACAAGATGCTCTTTCCAACCGATGCACGGGCAATCCTCGAGTCCCGCCGTTCACTCACATCCAAGGGGTGTTCCATGTGCGGAGAACTCTGCGCCCTAAAGAATGCCGAAGTGACACTCAATCAATTCCTTAAGGGAGATAAAATTTAGATTCAAGAAAAGGGCCTACTTTTTCGATAGAGTTACATGAAAATAGCATGGAGGAGTTTTAGATGGAAACAGGTAGGCCCTTAAAACTCAAGGAATGTCTCTATTCCATCCAGGACGTATCAGAAGTTGCAAGAAAGACGCTGAAAAATATTGTAAGCCAGGGTAAGGCCCCAGTTCCTCCTGTGTACGAAGAAGAGTTTTATCAGCAGGCAGAGGCCCTGGGGCTAAATGATCTCGTCTTGAGATTGATGGCCTCTTTGCCTGCTGGTCAGGTTGCCAATCTCCTCATAAACGGGTTGGAAAAGATGGTCCGTGAAATAGACAGTGACTTGGAGGCATACGGTCAAGACCTGAGTAAACACACCAGTGTCATAGAGAAAGGCCGTGGTCGACTACTGGATACCAATGGCCCCCATGTGGAACAGGTCAAGATAACACTGGATGACATCATCAGGGCCAATTTACAGATGACTGCACAACTCAATAGCACCAGGGCCAAGTTGCGAGAACGGGAAGAACAGGTAAAAAGCCTCAGACTCAAGAGTAGGATCGATCCACTCACAGGGACATTCAATAGGGGGGCAATGGAAGAGGATCTGACCCTGGAGTTCGCTCGCAGTAAGCGGTACAAGAGACCTTTTTCCATAATCATGGCAGACATTGACTTTTTCAAAAAGGTTAACGATGCATACGGCCACGCCGTGGGAGATGACGTGCTCAGGAGCTTTACTCGTCTAATCAAAAAGGGGATAAGAGAGTCGGATACCCTCTATAGGTATGGAGGGGAAGAGTTTTTGATCCTTCTGCGCGAGACCGAACTGGGACCTGCAGGTGTAGTGGCAGAACGGCTTAGAAGTGGCATTGAGGGACATGTATTGAAGAGCAAGGACGATGGCGGGGTGGAGATCCGCATCACTGCATCCTTTGGCGTGGCAGCATGGCGAGACAGCGACTCCTCTTATATGGATATAATCGACAGGGCCGACAAAGCACTCTACTGCGCAAAACAATCTGGCAGAAACCAGGTTGTCTCGAGCAATTAAGGGTTTTATTTTTTGTAAATACTCGATACATATCGCCACCTAAAATAAAAAGAGGTGATGGCGGTGCATTATATAGACGCATTAAAGGTCTTCGCAGGCCTCTTTTCCATTGTAAACCCATTTGGGATCATACCCGTCTTTTTGAGCCTGACTGTGGACGATGACCCTGGCTCCCGAAGACATATAGCCAGAATTACGGCCCTATCTACAACGATTGTCCTGTGGATCTCAACATTTTTGGGAGACCCCATCTTGTCTTTTTTTGGTATCTCTATTGCGTCCTTCAGGGTTGGGGGTGGGATACTTATTTTGCTCATGGCCATTTCCATGATGCATGCCAGGTTGAGCAGTGTGAAACACAGTCCTGAAGAGGCAGAGGAGGCCGCACAGAAGGAATCTATTGCCGTGGTGCCACTGGCAATACCCTTCTTGGCAGGTCCTGGCGCCATAAGTTCGGTTATCCTCTATTCACACCAGGCAGAGGGTGTTGAACAGAAATTACTCCTCTGCCTTATCATAAGTCTTATCGGGCTGTCGGTCTGGATCGCACTCCGGCTCTCAGAACCCATTTCCCAAAGGCTAGGGGCCACTGGCATAAATATTATCATTAGGTTGATGGGTCTGATCTTGGCGAGCATAGCAGTGGAATTTATGGCCAGGGGCCTAATAGGCCTTTTCCCTGGACTGGCTGGCGGTACTTAGAGGCTTGACATGGTGGCCCTATCTGGGTACCCCTCAATGCCTTTGGTAGGGCAAGGTCATTATGTATGGATTAAATCACCAATTCGTAAGGGGTCTAATTGGGCTCTTGACCCTTCAGGGGGTGGGGCCTTTGACTGTGGAGAGGTTGATCCGCCATTTTGGGTCTCCCCACGAGGCGCTTAAGGCCACTAGCACAGAGATCATGGGGCTTTCATGGTTGAGTAGTCTGGCAAAAAAGTCCCTAAAGAGAGGGGTGGACCAAAAGAGGTTGGATGCGTGTATCCATACATTGGAAAGGCTTGGGGCATGGGCCCTCTGTAGAGAGGACTACGAGTTCCCTAACTCATTAAAAGAGATATACAATCCACCCCCCATACTGTTTGGCCTTGGGGATTCAGATCTCTTGAACGAGAAGTCTGTGGCAATAGTAGGTGCCAGGCGTGCCACTCGCTACGGCCAGGAAGTGGCAAAAAATCTGGCTGGCGGCCTTTCGTCCAAGGGGCTTGCAGTGGTATCTGGCATGGCCCTTGGTATTGATACCAGCGCCCACAGGGGGGCGCTTGGGGCAGGGGGGAAGACGATAGCTGTGCTTGGCTCTGGGCTCGACCGGCCCTACCCTGCGCGAAATCGCGGACTGATGAAGGAGATAGCTGAAAGTGGCGCAGTGATCACTGAATTTCTCCCTGGCACCAACCCTGAACCAGGAAACTTCCCTAGGCGAAATCGCATCATCTGTGGCCTTTCCCAAGGGGTTGTGGTAGTAGAGGCGGGGCTTAAGTCGGGTTCCCTCATAACAGCTTCATTGGCCCTTGAACAGGGAAAAGAGGTGATGGCAGTGCCTGGAAGCGTGAGGTCGCCTGTAAGTAAGGGGACTCACTGGTTGATCAAGCAGGGGGCATTCCTAGTGGAGGATTCAAGGGATGTTTTAGAGGTATTGGGGCTTGACACAGAGGCCAAGGGTTATGAGAATAAAAAGAGGATCACTGTTGATGACCCCAGAAAGAGGCGGGTGTTGGGAAGTCTTGGTCCTTATCCTGTTTTTATTGACGATATTATTGCAGCCACAGGGCTTGAGCCAGGAGAGGTGAGTGCCATCCTCCTGGACCTTGAGTTGGAGGGGCTGGTCGAGGCGCTGCCTGGAAAATTTTTTCAAATTGGAGCGGAGGCAGGTTCATGAAAAAGGGACTTGTAATAGTTGAATCGCCTACCAAGGCGAGGACCCTTTCAAGATATCTTGGCAGGGACTTTGCTGTAAAGGCCTCTGTCGGGCACATAAAGGATCTCCCTAAGAAAGAACTTGGTGTGGATGTAGATAATGGGTTCACACCAAAGTATGTGGTCATACATGGTAAGGGTAAGGTGATTAAGGAGCTAAAACAGGCGGCCCAAAATGCCGAAGAGATCTATCTTGCCCCTGACCCAGATAGAGAGGGTGAAGCCATCGCGTGGCACATAGCAGAGGAATTGCAGAAGACAAAGGGCAAGCCACGCCGTTTCCACAGGGTGCTCTTTAAGGAGTTGACAAAAAAGGGGATTCAAGAGGCCATGTCACACCCTGTGGAGCTCGATCCAAACAAGTACGAGAGTCAAAAGGCCCGCCGTGTCTTGGACAGGCTAGTTGGTTATGAAGTCTCGCCACTTCTGTGGCAGAAGGTAAAGAGCGGGCTTTCTGCTGGGCGGGTCCAATCTGTGGCATTAAGGCTCATCTGCGAACGTGAAAAGGAGATTAGGGCCTTTAGGCCAGAAGAATATTGGACCATAGATGCGCAACTTAAAAAGCCCCAGGCGCCACCACCCTTTAAGGCGCGGCTCCAGGAATTTAAGGGAGAGAAGCTAAAGATCTCGGACGAGAAGGGGGCCAAGGCCATATCAAAAGAGCTTGAGGGGTGCAGGTTCGAGGTCCAGAGTGTCCAGACGCGCGAGATAAAACGTAACCCCCCTCCTCCGTTTATAACAAGTACACTACAGCAGGAGGCCTCGAGGCGCCTCCGCTTTTCTGCAAAAAAGACCATGCAGATAGCCCAACGTCTCTACGAGGGTGTTGAGATAGGCGAGGAAGGGCCAGTTGGCCTCATCACATACATGAGGACAGATTCCACTAGGGTGTCGGACGAGGCAATCAAGGCAGCAAGGGCCTATATAGCAGCCCAGTTTGGCGAGGATTATGTGGAAAAGGGGGCGAGGAAGTTCAAGAAGGGAAAACTCGCCCAAGATGCCCACGAGGCCATAAGGCCAACGCTCGTGGATTATTCACCAGAGAAGGTGAAACAGTATTTATCACCCGATGAATTCAGCCTATATGAACTCATATGGAAGAGGTTTTTGGCCTCGCAGATGTCTCCTGCCCTCTTTGACCAGACCCGGGTAAAGATCAAGGCAGGTGACTATCTGTTTGGTGTCACTGGTACTCGTATGAAGTTTCCAGGATTTACCGTCCTCTACGACGAAGGACAAGAAAGGGCCGAGGAAGAGCAATTGCCCCTTCTCAAGGCTGGTGATGTGCTGGAACTAGTCAAGATAGACCCCAAACAGCACTTTACTCAGCCTCCTCCCCGCTATACAGAGGCAAGTCTCATAAAGACACTGGAAGAAAAGGGGATAGGAAGGCCTAGTACCTATGCGACGATTCTGTCTAATATCAGGCAGCGTGACTATGTGAGGATGGAAAAGAGGCACTTTGTACCCACTGAACTGGGGATGATCGTCACAGACCTTTTGGTGGAACACTTTCCAACCCTCTTTGACACTGGCTTTACTGCCCATATGGAAGAACGGCTGGATGAGGTTGAAAGTGGCAAGGTGACATACATCAACCTCCTTAAAGACTTCTATGGGCCTTTTAGCAAAAGCATCCATAGGGCAAGGCAGGAGATGCGTTCTCTTAAGGCCCAAGGGCTGGAGACTAACCTAAAGTGTCCCAAGTGTTCGGCTCCATTGGTCATTCGATATGGTAGGAGTGGCGAGTTCATTGCATGTTCCCGTTATCCAGACTGTACCTTCAGTTCAGATTTTGAGCGCGATGAAAAGGGCGAGATAAAACTGGTGGAAAAAGAGGTGGTAGGGGTTAGGGACTGCCCAAGGTGTGGGCGGCCAATGGTCTTAAAACGCGGCAGGTATGGGGAATTTCTCGCCTGCTCTGGCTATCCAGGGTGCGAGACTACTATGCCTGTGCCTACTGGGGTGAGCTGCCCTGAGGATGGCTGTGACGGAGAGTTGGTGAAGAAATACTCAAGGGGTGGCAAGCCCTTTTATGGGTGTAATCGTTTTCCAGACTGTAAGTTTGCAACCTGGGATGAGCCTGTTGCCAAGGAGTGTCCTAAGTGTGGCGCGAAAATCATGGTGAAAAAGGGTAACCATCTGAAATGTATTAATAAAAAATGTAATGCAAATTTACCCTTGACCTCTACCTGATTTACGGATATAAACACGGCCCATGCTTCTTGCTCACATCGAGGCAGTAAGGCAAATGTCCTCGAAGACGGGCGTCAAAAAGGGGCTTGACATTTTTAAGCGGTGTGCTACTAATACCCGCCGCACTGAGAAGCGAGCTTGATTGAAAATTTCATAAAAAATCCTTGACAAATTCAAATCAAGTTTTATAAAATAAAATTGGCTTTTTAGCTGCTCGATCTTTGAAAACTGAATAGTGACTGACGGGCACCCAAACGAAAAGTGCTATAAATGATAAACCTTTTCCCGGCTACGGCTGGGATCCAGTTTAAACTGGAGGGTTTGATCCTGGCTCAGAGCGAACGCTGGCGGCGTGCCTAACACATGCAAGTCGTGCGAGAAATTCCGCCTTCGGGTGGAAGAGTACAGCGGCGCACGGGTGAGTAACGCGTAGGTAACCTACCCCTGGGACCGGGATAACGTGCCGAAAGGCGCGCTAATACCGGATAACATGGATGAGGGGGACCTCATCCATCAAAGGTGGCCTCTGTTTCATGCTACTACCTGGGGATGGGCCTGCGTCCCATTAGCTTGTTGGTGGGGTAACGGCCTACCAAGGCGACGATGGGTAGCGGGTCTGAGAGGATGATCCGCCACACTGG
This sequence comes from Deltaproteobacteria bacterium, assembly GCA_015494155.1. GTDB lineage: Bacteria > Desulfobacterota > Dissulfuribacteria > Dissulfuribacterales > Dissulfuribacteraceae > WGBU01. The sequence continues at coordinate 8,785 of WGBU01000054.1, forward strand.
AACTGGAACACGGTCCAGACTCCTACGGGAGGCAGCAGTGAGGAATATTGGACAATGGGCGAAAGCCTGATCCAGCGACGCCGCGTGGGTGAAGAAGGCCTTCGGGTCGTAAAACCCT
>WGBU01000055.1 GCA_015494155.1 Deltaproteobacteria bacterium
CATAATCTAAAAGTTGGTTCTTTCTGTACCAATCGTGTGGGATTGAGGCAAAGAAGGCGTGAAATATATCCCTTAGTCGCGCAAAGTCGTTACCGCTAAGGGCCTTGTAAAACTTTATGATATTTTTCTCCTTGGTGGAGGCGTTTCTTACATAGAAATCCAGGATGTAATCAGTAAGGCTCATCCTCACTTCCAGATTTGGATAGCCAAGTAGATAGTTCTCTCTGTCCCCAATTTTTATCGTGTCCTTTATGGTAAGATATCCTGTCTGGAAAAGGAGCGTCTCCACATCGAGGTAATCGATGTCGAAGCTTCCTATAATCCTTTCAGATGCCTCCAGGTGTTCGAGATCAGGGATAAAATACCTTCTTTCTTGAAGTAGCCTTATGAGAAAAGTAGGAGTTCCAGTCTCGAACCAGTAGGGACGAAATCTCTTCTTATCTAGAAAGAGTAGTATGTCAAAGGGATTGTAAAGAGTGCCATTTCCCCAAGAATAACCATTGTACCACATCTTTACTTCTTCAAGGCTTATTCCCTCAAGCCTCTCTTTAAATACCAGTTCAAGTTCTTCTTGGGTGTATCCACAGATGGCGGCATAACTCTCGTCAAGGGTTATGTCGTTCAGGTTGTTGAGCCCGCTAAAGATGGAGACCTTAGAGAACTTGGTTACGCCTGTTATAAAGACAAATTTAAGGTATGGGTCAGCATCCTTTAAGACTGAGTAGAAATTTTTTAACTCATCCCGGATCTCCTGGGCAACATCCCTCCTTTCGATATTGTCCAAGATGGGTTTGTCATATTCGTCTATGAGTACAACTACTCGTTGTTTGAGGCCTTCAGATATCTTCACTATGGCCTCGTTGAATCTGTCCTTGATACTCTTCTTTTCATACCTTATGGAAAATTCATTTTTCCAATCTATGAGAAGGGACTCTAGGGTGTCTCTAAGTTCCTCTATATTTCTATATACTCCAGCCCCAAAGCTTATATGAATAACAGGATACGTGGTGTCCCAATTCCAGTTATTCTGGAGAAAGAGCCCTTCAAATAGCTCCCTTTTCCCCAAAAAGGCCTGCCTCAAGGTATCGAGAAAGAGACTTTTTCCAAAGCGCCTGGGGCGGGCTAAGAAAAAGAAACCTCCACCCTCTTCTACTAGTCTTTTTACATATGGGGTCTTATCCACATAGTAAAAGTTGTCGGACCTTATTTTTTGAAAGCTCTGTATGCCTATGGGAAGTCTCTTCATTTAAGGCCTTAAAATATGATATTGTGTTTTAAGATTATATAACACAAAAATTTCGAGAGAACATTTAAAATGGACTGAAAGAGACACACACTTCGTGGAAATCTAGGCCCTATTTAACCTTGAGACCTCCACCATATTTTTCATTATTAAGGCATAGAATATCCCAGGGGGCACGCTAACTTTTTGACATCATTCGTGGTGCCCCCTATCTCATATGTTGAGCAAGGCCTTTGAGCCCTCTAATTGAGAATTATACCTGTCTTCAGCCCAGTTGTTACAAGGGCTGCACCTTTAGAATGCCACTTGTAGGGTGGTCTGTATTCTGAACCCATTATCGAGATTGTTTACTCCATTGGGGTCGTATTTCCCCCACTTTCCAAAATCTAGCGATGGCTTGAGCCTATAATTTTTTGAATAGTCCATCCATTCTGCATTTAATAGGATGAAGTTTTTCCCTGTAAGATAATATGCCAGACCCACCATCCAGTGGCGAGCCATATCAGAGGTCCCCTCATCGTCTGGATCAAACCAGTCTGCCCTCCCCATGATGTGTAGTTTCTCGTCCATGAGTGGCAGAGTGACGTCTCCAAAGATGGAATAGCAAGTGGTGTCCAGTTCGCGGTAGCCACCGTCCATCTTCTGAACTACCCAGCTACCGGAATTGTTACCCCTTGAGGTGCTGTACTCGCCTGTAATCACAAACCATGGATGTTGATAGCTCAACATGAAGAGATTTACCTCATAGTCAGGGGCGTCTCCATCTACGATGTCATTCTTATTTCCCTCTCCAATTATGAAAAAGTAGCTCGCCTGAAGGCCTGCTAGTGGTAAGGTGCCGTTGACCATGTTTCCAAAGGGTCGGAGGGTGATCCTTCCTTCTATGCATTTGTCCTGATTAACCTCTCGGTTGTGGTAGCCAGAGCCGTTCATTACGGAAAGCCAAAATGAACCGTATTTGCCAATGTAATGATCAAAGGTAGGGTAATGGATACTGAGGCTATCTACATATTCCTTTTCAAGTTTGCCTCCGAGATAGCCTGCTATACTTACGCCCCTGTCTGCTGAGTTGAATGTGCCAAAGAACTCCCTGGGCATGGTACCCTGCATCCTATAGGGATTTATGTGTTCTTGAAAATCCAGCCATGGAAAGTGTCCCTGGCCTGCCTCTATGAAGAGGTCTGTGAGCAGACCGACTGAGGGCAATTTGAACTTGGCATAGGCATATTTGACCCTGAGATCGTAGTCGTCGTTGTTGCTTCCATGTATGTCAGGTGTAAACCTGAATGAAAGCCAGGGAGTGAGGCTTTTTTCGATATTTATATATCCACGTGTAATGGAAAAGTAATTGGTACTATCTCTGCCGCCATTGGAGGAAAAAGGGCCATAACCTGCGGAATAGTCAAGATAGGTAAGGGTGCCGATCTTAATACCCCTAAGTCCTTTGGGAACAGTTGTAGATGCAGTGGCAGCAACCTCTTTTTTAATCTCTTCCTTCTCCTTTTTGGCCTCTAATTCCGCCTCCTTTTTGATCTCGATCGCCTCTTTTTCAGTGAGTATCCCTTTTCTAACTAGGACCCTTAGTAGTGGGTCTTTGATCTCTGTGGCCCTGCTATTTTGTGGTATCACATAAAAAAGTGTCAAGAAAAATGCCCAGAAGAGACCTAGCAAAATGCTTTTTTTCATAATCAGGTACCTCCTTTTTTTAGAGAAAAATTTTGGGAATTTTTTAACATATTTTTTTAAAATCTCTGCAAAGGAGTCCTGATTTTCACAAAGATGTAACATAGGGGTGAGAGGGGCGAGAATTAGAATTTAGAAAAGTAACGGGGAGCCTCTGGGCATTGAATCAATGAGGGATTTGGATGCATCGTGGAAGGTGTGATTAACGGGAAGGCAGACCGCAGGGCTCAATCTCCCTTACGACTGAGTTTAACGGTCGATATGATATCAACAAATGCGCTGGTGGATTGCCATCACGAACTAGTACGATCAGGGCTAAGTTAGCGCAAGAACTAATTCTTTAAGATCTTTTTAAGGCTAAAGGCCCCTCTAATGTCTCCTACCTTATAACCAGTGGCTTTATCATTGGGGTAATACTCATGAATTTTTTCAGCAACCGGTGGGTTCAATCTTTTACCATGACAAGTCAAACAGATACCACTGGTTGGAATGGCTTTCATATATCGAAAAACAGGCTGACCATCCTCCACTACCTTAGTGGCGTACTCCAAGTCTTTGGGGGCTTTTCCAGATCGTTTTTCTCTATCAAATTTTACCAAGATCTGTTTTTCAAAGTCATCTGGCTCTGCATATGGATTGCGAGGCCTAAGACTCACCCGCTTTATATCCCAACCAGAATCCTCTGAGACAGATTTGGCAATTTGTAGGGCCTTTTTATGGCAGACATCGATTGCATTTACTGGTCCACCATCCTGCATAGCCTTTATCAATTCAGATTTGAGCTCCGAGAAAAACTGCTGTGTCAACTGTCTCGCCGATTGGACGAGAGGGGTCAAGTCTTCTGCCCAACTACTCTGTGGTTGGGCTATAAGAAATGTCGTCAATATACCTAGTAATAAGACATGTTTGGGCCCTTTCATATCATTAATCCTTCTTAGAATCGTTCCTTTTTTCTCTTTTAAGGCACAACCCTTCTTTTCTTGGCCTTACCAAATCTCTTCTGTTTCCGCAAGCATGAACTCAGATCATATGAACGCCGATTCTCAAGGCCTTTTCTCATGTAAGAGGCATGACTTTTTCTGGGATTACATTATTAAAACTATCTTTTACATAGTAACTATATCGTAGCCATCTTTAATAAAATCTGCCATAGAGACATGGCCAGACATGGAATTCAATATCTTTAGACCTTGTTCTTCTGCGGCATCCAAGGCCCCCAGTTTTTTAGAACATGCATAACATACACCCTCAATGAGCCCTGCCTCTTTCGCCTCAATATAAAGACCATTTAGAAAGTGTCCCTTCTTTGCCATTTCTGGGATGAGTTTAACTGCCTCACCCTCAATGACTATCTTTCCACCTAGGCCCTTTTTATTGAGGTCAAGGCCGTTTAGAAGGACATGTATAAAACACATGGGATCTCCTTTAAAGGCGAAGATGACGATTTTACTCATCCACTAGTACCTCCTTTGCTACCACTAAGGGTATGGTACAGCCTAAAAATACCATTTATTTAAGGACACTACCATCTTTATCAACTCATTAATCCTTAAAGGCCATATCCGTATTCCATACTTCCCATACCTTGCCAACAAGATCTATTCCAGGTTTTAGTGTTGGTTTGCCTGGCTGCCATCCTGATGGAGTGGCCTCTTTCCCTTTGGTTTTTCTGACTAGTTGAAACGCCTGGATTTGTCTGAGGGACTCGGCTACATTCCTTCCAACTGGAGGTGTTAGTACTTCATATCCCTGAATGATGCCATCGGGGTCAATTATAAATCGTCCTCTTGTCTCCACGCCGGCCTCGGGGTCATATACGCCATAGGTGCTCCCCACCCTGCCAGCTGCATCAGACAGCATTGGGAAGGGGATGCCACCTGGCACCATTTTAGATAGCTCTGTCTCATCCCACATTTTATGTACAAACATACTGTCAACACTCATTGCAAGAACTTCCACTCCCAGTTCTTTAAAGTCATTGTATCTTGCAGCAACTGCTGCGAGTTCTGTTGCTCAAACAAAGGTAAAATCACCTGGATAGAAACAGAGCAGTACCCACTTGCCTCTGTAGTCGGAGAGCTTAAAGTTTAAAAATTTGCCGTTTTGATATCCAGGTGCTGTAAAGTCAGGGGCCTCTCTACCTATCATAATCATTGTTTTCTCCTCCTTTTTGCTTTCATGTTTTATGGTATTAGGCTCAGTTAAAACACCTTCTACTTCACTTCCCACTGGACGCGCGCAGGAGATATCCAATTCTTTGGCCATGTTTGCCTCCCTTTTAATGCAATTATATAAAAATAGTATGAATGAAATAATATTTTTTGTAAAGACTTAAAAATTGACTGTTTATTCCTCCTATTTATATTAATAGTTTTAAAAATAGAAATTATTCGTAAATAAGAAACTACCCTTTTTAAAAATTGATGTCAAGAGTAATAGAAGCTCCGTCTCAATCTCTTAACCTCTAGTGTGAGCCAGTGAAGACGCAATCCCTTCCAGCACCCCCTTTACAAAAGGTGTTTTTGCTTTTTTTATATGCATTTATGTTTCCACCAGGCCTTAGGGCCAATAGACACTCTTCGATAAAACCAGAGACCACTAGGGGCGTTATGCCCGATTTGATCAAGACCTCCTTTGGCCTTTCGCCAATCCCGCTGACGAGTAGAAATTTGCAGTCTTTGAGTATGCGGGAGAGTTCCACCCAGCGTCTAAGTCCTGTACCTGGCCTTGGAGTAGGGCGTCTTTCAATCAACTTAATACCATCGGGACTCCCGCCATCTCCCATAGACCAGATCTCGAGGGTTTCAGCCTCTCCCAGGTGCTGATTCACAAGGATGCCCTCACGGGTGGCAACGGCTATGTAAATCCGATCTCTTGAACCATCTCGCGGGGCCTTTGAACATGCAGAAAGGCACCCCCTAAATTCACTCGATCTATCTTCACCCAGGAGCCCTACTGCATCGGCCCTACACCTGGTACAGTGGCGCATCTGTGGAAGATAGATGGCGGCCTGCCTTCTGATCTCCTCCATTGCCTCTTTAGAAGGTTGGGCTATATCTCCAAAGGGTGTGCCAGGGTTTGGAAAGATAGCCATGGCGTTAAAAAGATCCACCCCGTACTCCTTTATCTCTTTGGCCACGTCAAGGATATGGTCATCATTTATGCCAGGGATGAGGATGGAGTTTACCTTGACGGTCATGCCACACGCCTTTAGGCGAACTAGGGCCTCTCTTTGCCTCTTTAGAAGGAGTTTAGCCCCCTTTTCGCCCCTATACACCACTTTTCCATCCCTTACCCAGCCATATATCTTTGCCCCTATCTTGGGGGATGTGGCGTTAATGGTGACTGTTACATGGGTCACGCCAATCCTCTTGAGTTCATCCACGTAAGGACCAATATTTAGCCCATTGGTTGCTAGGCAGAGGAGAATTTCTGGAAATTCCTTTTTTATTAGCCTTAACGTCTCCAAGGTCTCCACTGGGTTGGCAAAGGGGTCACCTGGGCCGGCTATCCCAGCCACTGTGATCCTTGGTTCCCTTTCGAGTACCTTTTTCATATAAGAGAGGGCCTGGTGGGGTGAGAGCACTTGGCTCGTTACCCCTGGGCGGCTTTCATTAACGCAGTCATACTTTCTGTCGCAGTAGTTGCATCTTATATTGCACTTGGGCGCAACTGGAAGGTGCACCCTGCCGCAAGTGCCCTTTACCTTTTCATTGAAACATGGATGCATAATCATGGTGTCTATTCCTTTCAGGGTTTTGGTTGATTTCATCAAAAATATCCGTAACCTACAACGGAATCTCGCTGGCGCTTTCCGATGATGGCATTTACTACCCTGTCGAAAAGCATCTGCGCACCCCTGTAACCTATGTGGAGTATGCGCTGGCCGCCAAGGCGATCGTGGATTGGAAAACCTATGCGTACAAGGGGCACATCGAGTGCCCTGGCAATCTTGTAGCCCTTGCTGTGCCCCATGATGAGATCAGGGCAAAGTTCCTTAGAGAGCCCTTCGATCTCCCAGAAGTCACAGTCCTCCACTACATGGGGCATGGTATCTAGGATGCCGTCTGTGACCTTTTTTATGGCCTCTTTTAGACCGCCACTCTTTCCACCTGTGGCGCACAGAACGGGGCGAGCCCCGATCTCTGCCAGAAAGGACGTTATACCTGTTACGAGATCCTCTTCACCATAGACTACCACCTTCTTTCCAAACATATACTTGTGGCCGTCCACCATGGAATCTATGAGCCTATCCCTTTCGTCTTTGTGCCATGGAGGGGTCGGTCTTCCAGAGATGGCCTCGAGGATGGCGAAGAACCGGTCAGATTCCCTGATTCCAATAGGGGTCCCCATCCTGAAGGCCTTAACCTTGAATCTCTCCTCTAAAAAATGGGCTGAAGAGAGTTCATCAGTAACTGTGAAGCCAAATTCTACTGACGCACAGTTTGACGCCATCCCTTGAATGGACTCAATGGAAGTACCCCCACGTGGTATTTTGGGATATTCACGTAGGATCGGGGCGTCCAATGTCTGAGAGATGTCTGGCAGTATGGTCATTGGAAGTTCAAAATCCCTGGATAACTCTTTTAAGTATCTGATATCCTGGGGAGACAAGAACCCAGGAAAGACATTTAGCCCCTTTTTTGCCACCTCCCTCGGCCTGGATCCTGCCACAGTTTCAACTGCCACCCTGGTGGCAAGCCTGAAGCCCTCCATGTGAGTCCCCTGATAGCTTGGGGTAGAGGCATGGACGAGTATGGGGCCCAGGCCTTCGTGGAGGAATTCTCTTTTGAATTCATCCATTATCATTGGCACATCGTCTCCGATGGTTTCCGTAAGGCAGGTTGTGGCAATACCTATGAGTGATGGCCTGTACTTCTTGATTACGTTTATGATCCCCTGTTTTAGATTGGGGCCGCCACCGAAGACCGCATGCTTCTCACCGAGGGAAGAGGAGGCAATGTCTATGGGCTCTCCAAAGTGGCTGATGATATACCTTCTCATATAGGTAGCGCAGCCTTGAGACCCGTGTAGAAATGGTACGGCGCCTTCAATCCCTCGAAAGGCGAGACATGCCCCAATGGGGGTACAGAGTTTGCAAGCATTCGTTGTGGATACGTATTCCCCACTCATGACCTCATCTCCTTTCTTGGCACAAAGCGCCATACTGGGCTCATCACAGTGGCATGGACCTCCTTTGCAAAGTTGTACATGCCTATGAAGCCCTCTAGTGCCTCTTTTCTTTCGTGGTTATGGTCGCAAAAGCCAATGCCCAGTTTGTAGGCAATAGGGCGTTCCTTCACTCCGCCCACAAAGATATCTACATCCTTTTCCTTTAAGAATTCTGAAAGCTCGAGGGGGTTAGAGTCGTCCACTATCACAGTCCCAGGATCTGTTACTGCCTCTAGTTCCTCATAGTCCTCCCTGGTCCCTGTCTGTGAGCCCACCAGCACTACCTTCATTCCAAGGAGCCTGAAGGCCTTTATGAGCGAAAAGGCCTTGAAGGCGCCGCCAACGTAAATGGCAGCGCGTTTTCCCTTGAGATCCTTTCTGAATTCTTTTAAGGCAGGATAGAGGGAATCCAATTCTTCCTTGATGAGACTCCGGGTGTTTTCCATGATCCTTTTATCCTTGAAGTGGTCTGCAACCCTGTAGAGGGCATCTGCCATGTCATCCACCCCAAAGTATGAAACCCTTATGTATGGAATCCCGTAGCGCTCCTCCATCATCTTTGCCAGGGAAAGGGTGGCCCCAGAGCACTGGACCACGTTCAACCTTGCCCCATGGGCCCGCTGTATCTCCTTTACCTTTCCATCACCTGTAATGGTGGAGACCACCTCTATGCCCATCCGCCTGTAATAGTCCTTGATGATCCATATCTCACCTGCAAGGTTGAAGTCTCCCAATATGTTGATACTAAAGGGAGAAATGCCGTCTATTGGGCCACTCCCCACAAGCTCTATGAGCGCATTACATGCAGCCTCATATCCTGCCCTCTTGTTCCCTTTGAATCCCTCGGATTGTACAGGGATGCATTTTACGCCGGTCTTCTGGGAGACCCTCTTACATACCGCCTGGATGTCGTCTCCTATGATCCCCACTATGCATGTGGAATAGACAAATGCCGCACTGGGCATGTATCGCTCTATGAGCTCAAGGAGGGAGGCCTCTAGCTTTTCCTCTCCTCCAAATATTACGTCTCGCTCCCTCAAGTCTGTGGAAAAGCTCAACCGGTGTAGCTCTCGGTTGGAGGAGAGGGCACCCCTTATGTCCCACGTATAGACTGCACACCCTATGGGACCATGGACCAGGTGAAGGGCATCGGTAATGGGATAGAGCACCACCCTTGATCCACAGAATACACACGCCCTCTGGCTCACTGCCCCAGGGAGGCTATCCAGATTGCACTTTAGGCTAAACGGGCCCTGACCCTTTTCATACACCTGTCCTGTGCGTTCCTCTAAGATGTTTACGTTCATGGTATCTCCTTAAAAGTGAGGGGAGGGGGCACAAAATTGGTGTAGCTCGTGTGCCCCCTCAAGGTATTATGCTGCTGACACCACACCAAGATTACATGACTAATTCGAAGCTCGATTCTGGCGCATCCCTGTCTAATCTGTCCAGGATTGCGTCGAGCATCTTTTCAAGGAGCCGCAAGGCCCCTCTGTAGCCTGTAGTCGGGAAATAGCTGTGGCCTATCCTGTCCAGGATCGGGAATCCAAAGCGCACGAATGGGATGTCTTCAGCCCTCGCAATGTACTTTCCGTAGGTGTTTCCTATGAGAAGGTCCACAGGCTCATTCTTGATCCACTGATGCAACATGAAAAGGTCTGAGAATGCCCTTACGTTGGCATGCTTCACCTTGCCATCGAGTATCTTTTTTATGCGGTGTTCAAAGTATTTACCAGGGGTCCCTGTAACCACATGGATGGGCTTCATACCAAGGTCCACCAAAAACTCCGTCATACTGATCACATGGTCTGGATCTCCAAAAAGCGCCACCTTTTTCCCATGGAAGTACTGGAGCATGTCTGTCATCACATCGACGACCCTTCCCCTTTCGTCTGTGATGGTGGCTGGAGGGGTTTGGCCACTAAACTCTATGAGCGCCTCAATGAATCTATCCGTTGAAGAAATCCCTATGGGAAGGTCTAGGCACTGATAGGGCACATCGCACATCTGTTCAAGAAGTGCACCTGCGGCTTCTGACGCAAACTTTCCAAGGGAGAGTGTCGCCCTTGAGGAGCCGGTCTTTTTAAGGGCATCCACCTTTACCCCTCCCTTGGGATACATGGAGAAACGGGCTGTCTGGGGGGCGTCGAGGACGCCAGAAGTGTCTGGAAAGAGGATTGCCTCAAGCCCCATCTCGGTCGCAAGCCTTTTTATCTCTGCCATGTCAGAGGGCTCCACATAGCCTGGGACGATGTTTATGGCACTAGTCCGACCTCCATTCTTCTCTGAAAAGTATTTGACCATGGCGGTGGTCATGTTGGAGAATCCTGTCACATGGGACCCCACATAGCTTGGGGTATTTGCATGGATCACATACTTTCCATCCGGGACTATGCCGTCCTCCCTGGCCTTTTTTACGAGGCTTGGAATGTCATCTCCGATGGTCTCGGAGAGGCAGGTTGTGTGAACTGCTACGATCTCAGGGTCATAGACCTGAAATATGGTCTTTAGGGCCTGCCTCAGATTGGCCCCGCCGCCAAACACAGAGGCCCCTTCTGTAAAGGAGCTCGTGGAGGCCATGACGGGTTCCTTGTAGTGGCGTGTAAGGTGGCTCCTGTGGTATGCGCAGCAGCCCTGGCTGCCGTGACTGTGCGGGAGGCAGCCATGTATCCCTAGGGCCGCATACATAGCCCCAATGGGCTGGCACGTCTTGGCAGGATTTATCCTAAGGGCCTTTCTCTCGAATATCTCCTTGGGTGTCATGTCGAGCATTGTCAGCTTACCTCCTTCTATTCCGTTATTACCGCGCCCTTTATGAGTGGGGCCTTTTCCCACGGGGCCCTGGTAAAAGACCATGCGGGGTTGTTTATGAGCATGTCTATCTCCTTTGCAAAGTTCACAGCACCCCTGTACCCTGCAAAGGGGCCGCTATAGTCGTAGCTGTGGAGTTGTTTTGAGGGGACCCCCATCTTCTGGATCACATACTTGTCCTTTATGCCAGAGCAGACGATGTCGGGCTTTAGGGTCTCCATCAGGTATTCGAGTTCGAAGTGGCTTATGTCGTCAACGATGAGGGTCCCTGGCCCCATGTCTCGCATCATCCCCTCATAGGTATCCACAATGCCCATCTGCCTTAGCCGCTCCAGGGTCTCTGGGTCCTTTCTCGGTCTAAAGCGCTCAGGGTCTGGTTCCACTTCGAGTTCAGGGATGTTTCTAGAGTCTGCATCCACTTTGATCTTTGGGAGCACGTCTCGGCCCTCGTAGTCGTCCCTGTGGGCAAATTCATAGCCTGCAACTATGGTCTTCATGCCAAGGTCGCTAAAAAGGTCCTGGTAGTGGTGTGCCCTGGATCCACCTACGAACAAGAAAGCGGTCTTACCCTCTAGTCGCTCCCTGTAAGGGGCGATTTGCTCTTCGGCCTTCTCTTCCTCGTCTCTTATGACCTCTTCTATCCTTTTTGAAAGGGCATCGTCTTCAAAGAACTCTGCCAATTTTCTAAGCGACTTAGAGGTTGCCTTAACACCTATGAAATTTACCTTGATCCAGGGTATCCCGAATTTGGTCTCCATCATCTCTGCCATATAGTTTATGGAACGGTGGCACTGGACGAGGTTTACGTCTGCCATGTGTGCCCGCCGGAATTCATCGTAGGAGCCGTTTCCGCTAAAAGTCGAGGCCACCTTTATGCCGCAACGGTCTAGGATGCGCTCTATCTCCCAGGCGTCCCCTCCAATGTTGTATTCGCCCAGGCAGTTTACAGTGAAGCCCTCGAGCTCAACGTCGTCCTGCCCAACTATGTGTTCGAAGAGACCGTTGTTTGCTATATGGTGGCCTGCAGACTGGCTCACCCCACGATAACCCTCGCAACTGAAGGCCACTATGTCTATTCCAAGCTCCTGACTCATCTCCTTGGCCACTGCGTGTATGTCGTCTCCAATGAGACCCACAGGACAGGTGGCGTGAACACTAATGGCCTTTGGATGAAAGATCTCGTAGGCCTCCTTGATAGCAGCCCTCAACTTCTTTTCTCCACCGAATATGATGTTTTCCTCCTGCATGTCAGTGGAAAAGCAGTATTCGAGAAAGTAGTGTCCATCCTCCCTTGGAACGCCCTGGTTGCGCCTTGTCATCCATGCATAAAAGGAGCACCCAATGGGGCCATGGACGATGTGGACCATATCCACGATGGGGCCAATGACCACACCCTTGCACCCTGCATAGCAACAGCCGCGCTGGGTTATGATGCCAGGGACCGTCCTCACATTTGCCTCGATCTCCTGTGGCACTGAAGGGTCCCTGGCAATGATGTGCCGTCTTCTCTTTCTGGCAACCTTTGTGGGGTAGACCCGGATGATGTTTTCGACTATCTCTTCGAGGTCAAACTCTTCTGTCCTCTTGGGTTCCTCTAATAGTACGCTCATATGTATAGACCTCCCTTTTTCATCCTCGTGCGATTTTCATCTCGTCGATTGCGAGTTCCCCGGTCTCTTCTGTCCTCACCCTCACCACATCTGTGACGGGGAGCACAAATATCTTTCCATCACCAGGGTGATTGGTCTGGTTGGCCTTGATGATGGTCTCCACAACAGTGGCCACGGCCTCGTCTGGCACCACTAGCTTCAACATACGCTTTGGCAGAAGCCGCGGTCCCTGTGCCACCATAGAGAGGGCATCCAGGCCATCTTCTGGGTTTTCTTCAATGGCAGACACGAGGTCCTGATCAAGGGCCTTCCTTCCCCTACCCATCACCTTTGTAGCGGTGAACGCTGGAAAGCCTGCATCCACAAGGGCCTCTTTGGTCTTATTCATCTTGTTCATCCTGATGATGGCCACCACCTCTTTCATCATCCTGCCTCCTTTTTGCCAGAGCTTATGGTGTAGATCTCATCCACTGGTGATACGAATATCTTGCCGTCTCCGTAGGCGCCCTTTTCTCCGGTCTTTGCGCTCTCTAAAATGGCCTTTATCACCAGGTCCTTCTCTTCTTCTGGTACCACTGTAAATAGCATGACCTTGGGGAGTTCGTCGTAGTGGACATCGCCCACTTTGATCCCCCGCTGTTTGCCGCGTCCATAGACCTCTATCTTGGTCACTGCCGGGTAACCTGCATCGAGAAGACTCGCCATGACTGTGTCTGATTTCTCTGGCCTTACTATGGCCCTTATCATTGTATTCATCTCTCTTTTCTCCTCCTTTTAGTCATAGAGACCGTATTCCATGAGTAGTGATTCGAGTTCGTCCTGCGTCATGGGGTTTGGGATGACGAACATGTCGTTTTCCTCAATGGCCTTTGCAAGGTTCCTGTAATGGTCTGCCTGTGGGTGATCTGGTGAGTAGTCGATCACGGTCTTTCTGTGGATCTCTGCCTTTTGAACCATGTTGTCTCTAGGGACAAAGTAGATCATCTGGGTGCCCAGTTTCTCTGCAAAGGCGCGGATGAGTTCCTCCTCCCGGTCCACTTTGCGGCTGTTACAGATGAGGCCACCAAGGCGGACCTTGCCAGACTCTGCATATTTCTTTATTCCTTTGCTTATGTTGTTGGCCGCATACATGGCCATCATCTCGCCAGAGAGCACGATGTAGATCTCCTCTGCCTTGCCTTCTCGAATGGGCATTGCAAACCCACCACAAACAACATCTCCCAGCACATCGTAGAAGACGTAGTCGAGCTCATGCTCATCGTCATAGGCGCCGAGTTGCTCTAGGAGGCTGATGGAGGTGATGATACCTCTGCCTGCACATCCAACCCCCGGCTCTGGCCCACCAGACTCTACGCATCTCACCCCTTTAAAGCCCTCTTTCATCACGTCTTCGAGCTCAACGTCTTCGCCTTCCTCCCTGAGGGTGTCGAGTACGGTCTTTTGGGCAAGGCCACCAAGCATGAGCCTTGTGGCATCTGCCTTGGGATCGCAGCCGACGATCATTACGCGCTTTCCCATCTCTGCGAGTCCGGCTACCGTATTCTGGGTAGTAGTGGATTTGCCGATTCCGCCCTTTCCATAGATGGCAATCTTTCTCATTGCGATTCCTCCTTGGTTTTTTTAGGGTGATAGAGTGCAGGAAGGGGGCCAAATTGTGTATAATGGTTGATATTTTTTATAATTTATTGATATTATAATGAAAAAAATGAATCCCTTGTTAGAGTTTTTTTATGAGGGGAACACTTTATCAATTACCAAAATGTATTCTTTTGCCAAAAATGTAGGCAATTTTAGTTCAGAAAGGTAATATGTTGATAATGCATATAGTTTTTAATTATGACTAAGGCTTTTCGATTCCCTTATCTTGGAGGTCGTTAAATATTTGCAAAAATGTAATATTTATACTAAGCAGTACTACAAAATTGTATTAAAAAATATTGTCCCCATGCTGTCAGTAATTAGTTAACCTTCTGTAATTGCTAGATTAAACTCTTTGGAATGCTCTTTGCATAAAAATTGCAAAAGGTTCTTAAAGCATTATCTTTGGAGATGTCTCAAACGTGATGAATGACTTCAACCTAAAAAATATAGAACTCGAGACCTTGTGGGAGATCTCTAAGCTTGTTGGTTCTGCCCTTAACCTCGATACTACCCTAGAGAGGGTGCTCAAGATACTTAACGAAAAGCTCCACATGGAGCGGGCCACACTATTGCTTTTGGATGAGAGCGGGCAGATATTGAGAATAAAGGCCTCTGTAGGGCTCTCCCCCGAGCAGGAACGCCGAGGGATATATCGAATATCAGAGGGGGTGTGTGGCAAGGTGGCGAGCACAGCCACCCCCTTTGTAGTCAAAGATGTGGAGAGCGAGCCACTCTTTTTGAACAAGACTGGCGCGCGTACCAATATCAAGAAGGGCCGGATATCCTTTATAGGAGTGCCCATATTGGTGAACAACCATGTGGTTGGTGTCCTCACAGTTGATAGGCTCTTTGGGCCGAATATATCCTTTGAAGAGGATGTGAACTTTTTGACAGTGGTGGCCACGCTTATTGGCCAATTCCTCATGTTACACAATGCCATAAACCTGAGACACGCCCATCTCATAGAAGAGAACCGCTCCCTAAAGGCTGAGCTCAACAGTAGATATTCCTTTTCAAATATCGTAGGAAACTCAAAGGCACTCATGGATCTCTTTCGGCTGATTAAAAAGGTGGCCCCAAGTAATGCTACTGTCCTTATCATGGGGGAATCTGGGACAGGAAAGGAGCTCGTGGCCCGTGCCATCCATAAAAATAGCCACCGTGCAAGTGGACCATTCGTGAAGGTAAACTGTGCTGCCCTTCCAGAGACACTCCTTGAGAGTGAACTTTTTGGACACGTAAAGGGTGCATTCACTGGTGCTGTGACCCAGAGGATTGGACGCTTTGAAGCAGCCCATGGTGGAACGCTCTTTTTGGACGAGATTGGGGAGATGCCCACATCCCTACAGTCTAAGCTCTTGAGGGCCATACAAGAACGGGAGTTTGAGCGTGTAGGGAGCACGAAGACCATCTCTGTGGATGTTAGGATCATCGCCGCCACCAATAGGGATCTTGAAGAGGCGGTAAGAAAGGGTGAGTTCAGGCAGGATCTCTACTACAGGTTGAATATCGTCCCCATCGTAATACCACCTCTTAGAGAGAGGAAGGCAGATATTCTGCCCCTGGTGGACCACTTTCTGAGAAAGAGTAACGAGCGCCATAACAGGCGCACGAGGTTGTCCAAAGAAGTGATGGACGTCTTCATAAATTATGACTGGCCTGGCAATGTGCGTGAACTTGAGAATCTCATCGAACGGTTGGTGATCATCTCGGAAAATGGCCACATTACTCCAGATGACCTCCCACTCTACATGCTCCCAGAACTCATGCATGTAAAACATAATGGAAATGGAGGAGGGAGTGATAAATCCATCTCAACGGTAGATGCAGGCATAGAGCATGTAAGGCTTCGTACACTACAGGAGATCGAGAGGGAGGAGATCATATCTGCACTCTCCAGAAACGGATGGATTCAGGCAAAAGCAGCTAAGGAATTGGGGCTCACCCAGAGGCAGATCGGCTACAGGATCAAAAAATACAACATCAGGCCCCCATGGGAGTAACAACTGGGGGGCCGGCAAACCCTTATGCCCTCTCTACTCTCACTGCACTTGAGCTAAAGTCTGGTATGCCACCGATCTCATCCACATATGGCGTGTAGCCATATTTGGGGTCTAGAAGGGCGAGGTCATTGGGATTGATTCCCACACCGAGGCGTGGGTCAGGGATGGCATAGGAATTTATACCCCTTATGTCAACCCTAGATGCACCAAGTTGGCTGTGACCATAAGATATTGAGATTGCTACAACTCCTTCCCTGATTAACCCAGTGGCCTTGACCCTTCCCCTCTTTCCAGTGTTGCACGTCCTGCTGCGCACCACTACCTCATCCCCATCTCGAAGGCCAAGTCTTTCGGCATCTTTTTTGTTCATCAGCACGAAATTGGTTGGGTGAAGTTCCAGGGCAGTTTTATGCCAAATGGTCCTGGATTGTGTGTGTAGTGCCCTCTTGAAGCTTATGAGTCTCAAGGGGTAATCATGGCTTGTGAGGTCGAGGGGTGGGGTGTACGTAACGCTTCCAAACAGTCGCCTACCAGTAGTGGAAGATATCGTGCGCGAAAGGCGCTCATTGTACATGTAGAAATGTGTGGTGGAAGACATGAAGATCTCCCCATGGAACTGTTTATCATAGGGGGAGAATAGACCACCTCTTGCGAGGACTCCACACACCTTTTTCCACTCTTCATCCTTCAATATCCCCTTATACCTTGACACAGGATAGTTTTTCTCCACAAACTCGATGGCCATCTTGTCCCCTTTTGTGACGTCGGCATTGTGGGCAATGTTGGCAAAGCCCCTAAGATAAAAGTCTTCTGCCCGCTTTAGGGGGTGGAGCCTTCCAGTGGCATCTGGTATGGCGTCTTTCCCAAAACCTGGAAGGTCCAGGGTCTCTGCGAGATCTATCAGAAAGGTCTCCAGCATAATGGGCCGGCCGTCTGGTGTGCGGTGTGTGAGGGGTTCTATGGCCGGGGTCCTTATGGCAGTGAACCGTTGGCACGGGGCATGGGGTGGAAGCCACCCATAGTGGCCCTCTGCATATGTGACGTCCGGTATGATGTAGTCGGCATAGATGTTGGATTCGTTTATGCCAATGTCTATGGAGACCAAGAGTGGGACCTTTTCAGTGTCTTTTAGTGTCTCTTCAAACCTCTTTCCACCTGGAGTGGAATAGACTGGGTTGTAGAAATAGAGAAAGAGCGCCTTTATGGGATATGGATAGGCCTGGTCTATACCAGAGAGTGCCTCAACAGAGAGCCCTCCCTTGGTGAATGGAAACCACGGTCTCTTGGAAGGGTAGGGCGATTTCCCCTGCCTGGTCATATTTCTAAACTCGGTAGTATCTTCATAGTGGGCCTTTTCCCTGGAGATCTTGACGCCTCTAGGCCTCTTTTTGCCAGGGAATGAGACGAGATCATAGGGGTCCTTTTTGTAAGACGCTAGGTGTCCACCACTTGAACAGTAGCCACCTTGCCTCTGGAGGCTCCCAGAAAATGCATTTAAGAGCGCCACTGCATAGGCACTATAGGTGCCATTTACATAGTTGCCTGCCCCATGGTACTGGCACACAGCAGAGTATGGGGCATAGCGGCTGAACTCCTCTGCCACCTCCTTTATGATGTCTGGCTCAACACCACAGAGCTTGCCATAATCTTTTAGTGTATACTTCATCACCTCTTCTTTGAGGATGTTAAAGGATGACCTGACACGGACCCTTCTTTTACCACCTTGGGTGCTAAGGGTGGTGTCCACATCAAGGATGGCACTTTTGGCCCTATTGTACTGTATGGCATCCCCTGTCTGGTCGGATATCACCACAAAGGAGTCGTCTTTTCCTGGAAAAAGGTCATTCCGCCTGAGAAGGGCCCTATCTCGTGGGTGGCTCTCGTCCCATATGACAAGGTGGGTCGCATTTACAAAACCGCCATTACCCAGCCTCTTTGCAGCCTCAAGATTGGGGCACTTTAGAAATTCCTTATTGAAGGTGCCCTTTTCAATGAGCCACCTCATTATTCCCATGGCAAAGGCACCGTCCTGACCTGGCAATATTGAAATCCACCTGTGGGCATGGACAGAGGCCTTCTGTGCCCTGGGGTCCACAATGACAAACTTCACTCCATCCTCAGAGTACCTCTTGGCCAGGGTGGCACCATACGTATTTACCCCTGGTTGAAGTGCCTCGTATACATTGGCCCCAAAGACAATTATATATCTTGCACTCCAGGGGTCTGCCTTTAGCTCTACCTCCTTTCCATTGGTAAAGGCAAGGTTTCCCATCCTGAAGCCAATTCCACAGATGTCTGTGTGGCCAATCCTGTTGATGGAACCAAAGGCATATTTTACAAACCGGTCTATGAACTCCTTTCGCCCAGGCTGGAGCCTGCCCGTCATGAAACAGAGACCATTGGCCTTGGGACCTAGCTCAGGGGCCTTTGGGTCTAGGGGAGAATCGTTCAAAAGATCCTTGAGGCCTGGCACATGACGCCCCTCGCCGAGGTGGGAGAAGTGTCTTCCGCCAAAGGCGATCTCCCTTATGAGGGTCTCCCACGATATGGGCTCAAACTTTCCCTCACCACGTCTCCCTGCCCTTTTTAGGGGTGTAAGGATGCGCCTGGGATTATAGACATAGCTCTTTACGTCTCTTGCCTTTCCACACAGAGAGCCCGTTGCCTTCAAGCCCTTTTTTATGGGTGTCTCAAAGGGAATTTGTCTCCCCAACATGTTATAAGGATGGTAGGGGTTTCCTGTGACACCCTCTATCCTACCATTCCTAATATGGAATCTTATGCCACATCGGGCATTACAGCCGAGACAGACTGAATGGACCTTGTTCATATCCTGCATAAAAGACCCTTCCCCTGTTTGGACCATTGACGGACATTGTGTAAAGCCTTCTTTCCTCTAAGTAGTACCTGAATTCACCCTGAGGCCTGTCTAGATACCCAAAGATCCTTGCCCTGCTGGGGCACGTCTCGACACAGGCAGGACTCTCCCCAACTCTGAGCCTCTCTATACAAAAATTGCACTTTCCAGACCTCATCCCATGGTTTGGATCGAGGTACCGCGCCCCAATGGGACACGCCTCTACGCAACTGCCCTCACCACTACACTTGGACCAGTCTGTAAGAACCAGTCCAAGGCCATCTCTATAGATGGCATTCTCTGGACACGCCTTCATGCATGGGGCATCTGTACAGTGGTGGCAGAGTGTTGGCAAAAACACACATCTTTCCATGCCCCCCTTTCCCAGTATCTCCGCCTCTAGGATCTTTGTGTTAAATACACCGTGTGGGGTCTCTTGAAGGGTCTTACACGCAATCACACAGGCCTCGCATCCCATACACCTCCTAAGGTCGATGACCATGGCAGGCCCCTTCTTTGGAAACGGTATGGACTTAGCACTATTAGCCATTAAGTCACCTGGAGCAAACGCAATGCCAACCCCCAATAGTCCTGATATCTTTAAGAAAGTACGTCTTGTCACCATAGTTTCTTTCCTCATGGTAGGGGCCTATATCGGATTTTATAGGAGAACTCTTTTGGTGAAAGTGGGTCGAGGGGCCTTTCTCCTACCTCTCCATATGGGTACATGAAGTAGTTTAGGCGAGGTCCGGCCTGAGGTGGGTTGAGCATGATCTCCCTTCCCCTGGAAAGCCCAACCCTAAAGGGATCAATAGAACAGAAGTAGTATGAGTAGAGTCTTTTTGCCTCTGGGTCTTTGTGGCAGAGCCTTTTGGTGAGAATGGCCTTTAGGTAATCCGCAGGGTCAGAGGCCACCCACCCATGGCCTGGTATGTAGAACTCCGCCCAACAGTGTTGCCATGTGGTGATGTCTGCGATCCCCTTTTCAGGCCTTCCAAGCCTGAGCCCAAAGCGTTCCCTAGAAGGGATGCCAGCCGCCCTAAGGAGCGCCACATATACGCTGGATATGTCTGCGCACTTCCCAGATCTTGCTCTAAACAGCGTGTAACACACATCCCCCCTGCCACACCCCCTGGTGGCAGGGTTTCTCCTAAGATTCCTGGTCACCCACTCATAGACGGCCCTGGCCTTTTCAATGGGTGAACGTTTACCTTTGGTTATCTCTTTGGATATGGCGAGTACCCTCTCGTCACCACCTGTTTTAAGATATCTGGCAAGAAAACCCCGGTCCATGCCGCTATTGGATGGCATTTCAGGAGGACAGTCTATACGTTCCTCCCTTTTCACCTCAAACGAGAGGGTGAGCCTCCTTTCCCTGACGCCCCTTGGCCAATATGCATATAGTATTGGATTTCCATACTGGTTGTCCGTATATACTGCCCCCTCCTTGTGCGTACCCGTGATCACTATCTTGGAAATGGTCTGATATGGATCTGAAACAGGATATGGGACCCAGAGGCGCGCCTCTTCTCTTTCGCCATGTTGGGAGAGATCGAACTCAATGGTTACTATACCGATGGCCACCCTTTTTGCGTGTACGCTTGTGGGATAGGGTGTTAGAATAAAGAAATATACAAATAGGATTAATAGTATGTTATGTGAACTTTTTTGCATGGGCAGGACAATAAATAAAAAGGCTAATGATGTCAAATAGATATATTAAATGGATTAGTGGTTTTACATAGCTTTTATCGATTGACCAAGGATGCAGTGTTCTTGAGAAGTTGTCACAATTAGAATCTTGTTTTTTTGTATGTCTGGAACAGACCATGCTGGAGAATTTTTTAATAGATGAAGAGCCATTTTACCTCCCCCATGGACGGGAGGTGGAGATTGCCAAGACGTGTTACAAGGCGAGGCTTCCACTCCTCCTAAAGGGTCCTACTGGGTGTGGTAAGACACGCTTTATGGAGTATCTTGCCTGGAGCCTTGGCCGCCCGCTCATCACTGTATCGTGCCACGATGATCTAAGTGCCAACGACCTTGTGGGCCGTTATCTCATAAAGGGTGGTGAGACCATTTGGATGGATGGTCCTCTCACTATGGCAGTTAAAGGCGGCGCCATATGCTACCTCGATGAGATCGTTGAGGCAAGAAAGGATACCACTGTGATCATTCACCCACTGACCGATCACAGGAGGACACTTCCCATAGAAAAGAGGGGCGAGATTATAGAGGCGCCACAATCTTTCATGTTGGCCATCTCGTACAACCCTGGGTACCAGAGCGTCTTAAAGGACCTCAAAGAGAGCACTCGCCAGCGCTTTGTGGCCATTGAATTCAAGTACCCAGCCGAGGCAGCCGAGGTAGAGATCGTGGTTAAAGAGTCTGGGTTGGACAGAGAGACTGCCTCACGCCTTGTGAGGCTGGCACACCTCACCAGAGACCTCAAGGACCAAGGACTCATTGAGGGCGCTAGCACAAGGTTGTTGGTCCACTGTGCCAAACTCATGGGCCTTGGGGTGGACTGTATGGATGCAGTGGAAACGGCAATCCTTGCCCCTCTCACCGACGACCCAGAGACACTCCTTGGGCTTAGGGAGATGGCCAAGACAATCTTCTGACAGACCGATGGACAAGGGAGAAAAGAGGAGAAAGGCCCTAAAGAATGCCCTTTTAGAGGTCTTTTTCGCAGAGACCGTGGGTGGCTTCCATGTGGACGATGCAGTCGAGTGGATATTGGGGTGCAGTCAAAAGATCATTCCACATATATTAAATGGGGCGAGGCTCATTGCCTTTTCCATTTCAGACCTTCTCGCCTTTCACTTCATTCAGGCCATAACAGAGGCACATGCACCCTGGACCCCTCAGGGTGTAATGGAACTTGCAAAGACTTGTATCGATGTCTATGAACGAAAGGGGCTCCAGCAGGCTATTGAACTGTTGAAGGGCCGGTGTCTTAGAGACCCCACGGAGATCTCACGTGGTATATCACTAGACGAAATAAGGCATAGATATGCCATCTTGGTAAATAGCATCTCTAGGAGGGCAGTAGAGTTTCGGGAGGGCAGAGAGCTGGTCTTCGATGGGGCCTATATCACCATTCCAGAGAGGCTTTTATCCTATTTTAGAGATCGTGAATGGGACTTAAGGCTCATTAAGATATCCCTTTTCATAAAGGCACTTGAGATGCGCCTTCACTCCTTTGTATGGCTCAATGATCTTGGGCTGGATCTACTAGAAAAAAGGGGTGGCTTTAGCTACCTTTACCCCTTTTTAGTACTCATGGGTCTCGAAGGGCATATTCATGAACGCTTTCCACGAATTTACCACGAGTTCTCCGAGTTAAAGGGCCGCTGTATGTCCAGGTTTTTGGAAGATGGAAAGGGGGGTGGTAGCCTCAAATTGGACCCACTACTTTTAAAGGTGGTGAGTTTTTTAAAGAGTTCACCCCATCACTATAGCACATTCGCCCCTTTAAATGATAAAGACACCATACTGAAAATGGCACTCAGCCTTTCCAAGGCATGGCGAGGTGCTGAGCATGAACGCGCCTTTAGGCTACTACTACCCTTTTTAGGGCCTCTTACAAGGCGTGAGGTAGACCTTCAGCGAGAAGACCTTGAAAGGGTCTTGGAGTCACGTTTCTTAGAGGCCTATTGGGCAATTCATAAAAAGGGGCCAAAAGGGATGCGGCGACACAAGGAGGGGCCATTCTTTAGGGATGGCATCCACCAGGGTGAGCAAGTCCTTGCCATTGTCCCTCAAGGGGGAGTTAAAATAGGGCCACAGGATAAGGAAGAGGGAGCCCCACCCAGATCATTCATAGAGCTTTCATCTAGTTCTAATATGGCAGAAAAGCTCTTACAGGAACTTGAGACAAAGGCCCTCGAGGGGCTTGGACCAGTGCCAGACGATCTTGTCCAGAGTGCCATTGGTAGGGCCTCTAGATACTTTGATCCCAGGTTTCATGTGGACCAGCAGGCCCATCCCATGGAAGATGACAATGAAAGCGGTGAAGCTTTATCGTTTTACCTCTATGATGAATGGGACTTTAGGCGCCAGGGATATAGAAAAGAGTGGTGCAAGGTCAGAGAAATAGAGCTAAAGGGGGTTAAAGGCGATTTTTTTAAGCGTACCCTCGAGGCACACAAGGGGAGTGTTACCACCTTAAAGAGACAATTTGAGGCCCTAAGACAGGAGTATAGGATATTTAGACGACGATATCATGGTGACGAATTGGACCTCGATGCGGTGGTAGAGGCAGAGGCAGATAGGCTTGCCTCTGGCAGGCTTACTGACCGTCTCTATATGCATTCAAAGAGAGACAAACGTGATATATCTGTCTTGTTTTTGGTTGATATGAGCGCCTCTACTGAAGGTTGGGTCTCAACTGCCATCAAGGAGTCTCTGATCATATTGACACAGGTCCTTAATGCCACAGGGGATAGATATGCCATCTACGGATTTTCAGGCATGAGGAGGACCGGATGTCAGGTCTATAAGATCAAGGGATTCAACGATCCATATAGCACGCTTGTGGAAGAGCGTATAAATGGGATCGGACCCAGGGACTACACCCGTATGGGGGCGAGCATAAGACATGCAAATCAAATTATTAGTAAGGAACCATCTAGAACAAGGCTTCTCATCATAATAAGTGATGGCAAGCCAGAAGACTATGACGAATACAAGGGGCCTTATGCCCTGGAGGATACTAGGCACGCAGTGATTGAGGCGAGATTAAACGGCACAAACACCTTTTGTATTACAGTTGACAAAGAGGCAAGGGACTACATCCCATTTATCTTTGGACCATTAAATTATATCCTCATAAGGGACCCCAGGTCATTGAAAAAGAGGATGCCAGAGATATACAGGCGATTGGCCATATAAAAAAATAAAGTAAAATGATTTTAATGCCGAAAGAAATAGTACTTGGACCTAAAGAGATTAGGTTAGAAGTTGAGTGACCACTAAGGTGGGTCTTCATAATAAATATCAAAGCTGCTGGAGAGATTTCGCATCTTATATCCCCTGGAGATGAACGTTTTTTCTGAAGAAAAATTTTTAAGGTATCTTGGGCTAATAGACTCGGTCATCTATGTAGTTGAGATAAAGGGTGATTCATATAGCCCAAAATGGGTGAGTCCCAATATTGAACGCATACTTGGTTACACAGTAGACGAGGCCTTGGCACCCAATTGGTGGTATGACCACATCCATCCAGATGACAGGCGAGAGGTAGAACGGCGTCAGGCAAAGCTCTTCAAGTACCATTCCCTCCAACACAAATACAGACTCAGAAAAAAGGATGGTGGATATATATGGGTGTTTGATAAGCTAGGCTTTTACCCAGATGATGAAGGCGAGGGTGGAGAGTTGGTTGGATCTATCACAGATGTTACCTCTGAGGTGGACCTAGAGGAGAGGGCAAGAGAGAGTGAGGAGCGCTTTAGACTTTCATTCCATACAAATCCAGATGCAGTAAATATCTCAAGGCTCCCGGATGGGGTCATTATAGATGTCAACAAGGGCTTCTGTCGCACATTTGGCTATTCTAGAGATGAGATTTTGGGCAGCACCAGCCTAGGGCTTGATCTCTGGGCAGACCGGAGCGTACGAGACGAACTCCTTTTTAGACTCGAGGAGCTTGGTGAGATACGTGGTGAAAAGGTGAGATTTCGCAGGCGTGATGGCTCATGTTTTACAGGGTTATTGAGTGCCTCGATCTTTGATGTTAAAGGCGAGAAGTATTGTCTTTCGGTTACAAGGGACATTGAAGACCTGTTAGGGGCAACAAGGGAGCTCCAGCGACGTGAGCGCATGTTGAGGGATGCCCAGCGCATTGCCAATGTGGGTTGCTGGGAACTCGACATCCTGGCAGACAGGCTCTGGTGGTCAGACGAGGTATATCGCATCTTTGAAATTGACAAGGAGGGATTTGGTGCCACATATGAGGCATTTTTAGATGTCGTTCACCCAGAAGATAGGGAGCTAGTCAATGATGCCTATACTAAATCCCTTGCCACAAAGAGGCCCTACGCAGTGGAGCATAGGCTTCTTCTGCCAGATGGTCGTATAAAATGGGTAGAGGAACAGTGTGAGACCTTTTTTGATGAAAAGGGCAGGCCCATTAGATCCATTGGTACAGTCCTGGACATAACAGAGAAGAAACAGGCCTACCTCACCATAAAAGAGAACGAGGAGCGCTACAGATATCTCTTTGAAAATTCACCAACGCCTCTTTGGGAAGAAGATCTATCAGAGATGGTTCGATACTTGAACGAGGTGGTGGTGCCATTGGCAGGGGGCGAACCTGAAATCGAGAGATTCCTTTCGGATAATCCAGAATATCTTGAAGAGTGTATAAGGCGTGTAAAGGTCATAAATATCAACAAGGCGGCATTAGAGCTCCATGGTGCCTCTAGAAAGGAAGAGCTCCTCGAAGGTCTTAATAAAATCTTCACCAAGGAGACATACCAGGTCTTCCTAAAGCAGATCGTTGCCATTTGTAAGGGGCGAGACTTGTTCGAGACAGAGTCAGTGGTGAGGACCTTAGAAGGTGATAAAAAAAATGTGCTAGTACGGTTCAACCTTAGAAGGGGTGGGGCCGATGCTGGTTCAACCCATGCTACATATCATGCCATAGTCTCTACATCAGATATCACCCCCCTTAAGGACGTACAAAAGAGGTTGAAGCAGCATTCTCACTATGTGGAGACCCTGTTAGAGCTGGATAGGGCCATCTTAGAGGCAAGGGGTATAGAGAAGGTCATCGATGTATCCTTGGGGTGTGTGGAGAAGATAATCAAGGGCGACAGGACCTCTGTTGCCCTTTTACACGATGGGCCTGAAAAGATTAAGATATATGCAAAGGGGCTTTTAGATGATCAATATGGTCAGGGGCTCTCGATCCCACTGGAACAAGCCTTCCCCAATCTTGAGAAGCTAAGAGATGGCATCATAGTCATGGATGAAGGGGCAGATAACTCCAGCCCCTTGAATACAGAGGTGTGTAGAGAGCTTTCTCAAATTGGTATAACGGGCTTTCTTAGTTGCCCCATCCTGGCACGAGGAAAGTTTTATGGCTCTCTCAACATTGGGTTTAGGCATCAGAGAAAATTGACCAATGAGGAGGTGGAATTTCTCAAGGGCATAACTGCTACACTGGCCATCGCCCTTGAAAAGGAGAGCCTCATAGAGCGATTGAAGAAGAGTGAAAACGCCCTTGAAAAGAGGGTGGAGGAGCGCACGAGACAGCTATTTGAGGCGAACAGGGAGTTAGAGGCATTTGTCCACTCTGTCTCCCACGATCTCAGGGCGCCACTTAGGGCCATAAAGGGTTTTTCCAAGATATTAAATGAGGATTACTTTGATCTCTTGGACCAAGAGGGGAGGCGTATACTCGGTGTGATCATTGAAAACGCACACCTCATGGGGAGATTCATAGAGGACCTGCTGCGCCTCTCAAAGGTAGGAAGAAAAGAGCTGGTAAAGACGAAGATAGACATGAAGGGCATGGCCTGGTCCATCTACCATGAGGTCACCACAGAGGAAGAACGGAATAGAATCGAGTTCATATTGAGAGATCTCCCAGATGCAGAGGGAGACCCCGCTTTGATCAGACATCTTTTTTCGAATCTCATCTCAAATGCCGTAAAATTTTCACAAAAGCGTAAAAGGCCAGAGATCGAGGTGGGTTTTATGGATGAAGGTGGAGTAGTCACATATTTCATTCGGGACAATGGAGTAGGCTTTGACCCGTGTCATAGGAATGAGATCTTCAAGATCTTTAAGAGGTTTCACCCTGTAGAGGAATTTGAAGGCACAGGCGTTGGACTCTCCATTGTAGAGCGGATCGTGAAAAGACATGGAGGCACCATATTTGCCACAGGTAAACCTGGAGAGGGGGCAACATTCTACTTCACCTTGTAGTATGTGGTAGTGTATCCTAACACTATGTGAACACCTGGTGCCGCCCATGGGCCTTTAGATGTTGGAAAAAAATTTTCGAGGAGATGAGAGATCAATGGAACAAAGGCCACTTCGGATATTGATAGTGGAGGATTTATCTACTGATGCTGAATTGATAAGACGTGAATTAAATGGCCTTGGGGTTCCCATTGAGACAATGGTTGTTCACGATGGTGAGGGGCTAAAAGATGCGCTCTTAGAGTTTAAACCAGATATTGTCCTGTCTGATTATCTCATGCCAGGGTTTTCCGGCATGGAGGCCCTTAGGATAGTGCATTCCTTTGATCCTGATTTGCCGTTTATCATAGTCACAGGTTCTACCAATGAGCTGATCGCAGTGGACTGCATGAAGGCAGGTGCATGGGACTACTGCCTAAAGGAGAAACTCTCAAGGCTCGTCCCAGCTGTGAGGGCCGCCCTACAGAAAAAGCATCTAATAGAGGAAAAAAAGGCGGCTACACAGGCATTAAAGGCAAGTGAAGAACAGTTCAAGAACATCATTGAGAATTCTCCAATTGGCATGGTGGTAGTAGGACCAGATGAGAAGATACTCTTTGTAAATAAAGTCGCCTTCACGCTCTCTCGGGCAAGGGACAAGTCTGAGGTCCTGGGTAGACCAATATGGGACTTTATACACCCATCCTCTCTCGATCTAGTCAAAGGGAGGGTGGAACGCCTTCGGGAAAAACAGGTACCTGGCATCACAGTGGAACGATTCCTGAGAGTGGATGGCAGTGAATTGGATGTGGAGGTGAATTCTGTACCAATCAAATTTAATGGCGCTGAAGCCTTTTTGGTAATCTTCAAGGATATAACCAAAGAAAGGGAACTCATTCAAAGATACCAGGCTATTATCGAAAATACTAGCGATGCGATATTCCTTGCAACAGATGGAAGGTTCGAGTTTGTCAATCCAAGATTCAAAGAGCTCTTTGGTTATACGCTGGATGAGTTGAGGGCACCTGGTGTGACTATGCTGGATCTTGTCTCGCCTGAGTCCCACGAGTGGGTGATAAAGCGCCTCGAGATGGTCAGGCAGGGGTGTGAGCCAGACCGGTTCTGTGAATTCGTAGGCCTTACAAAAGACGGGTCCAAGATCTATTGCGAGGCCAGCACTAGCGTTGTGGAACTCAAGGGGAAGAGATCAGTCCTTGGGATTATTAGGGATAAGACTGTGGAGAGAAAGGTCCAGGACCAGTTGAGGAAGCTCTCGAAGGTGGTCACTCAAAACCCCCTGTCCATTGTCATCACCGATGACAAAGGGCGTATTGAATATGTCAATCCTGCATTTTCAAAGATCACTGGCTATAGTCAGGAAGAGGTCATAGGTAAAAATCCCCGAATATTACAATCTGGCCTTACACCCAGGGAGACCTTTGAGGATTTATGGACAACCATACTCTCCAAACGGGTGTGGAAGGGTGAGTTCATAAACAAAAAAAAGGATGGGTCTATCTTTTATGAAGAGGCGATTATAAGTCCCATACTAGATGAGAGTGGGGAGATCACCAATTTTGTGGCTGTGAAAGAAGACATCACAAGGAGGAAGGAGCTTGAGGAACGGGTGAGACAGGCCCAGAAGATGGAGGCAATTGGGACTCTTGCAGGGGGGATTGCCCACGATTTCAACAACATCCTCATGCCCATAATGGGGTATGCAGAACTGGCCCAGAACATGCTACCAGAGGGCAGTAAAATTAAGGGGTACATACAAGAGATCCACAAGGCCACAAAGCGCGCAAAAGACCTGGTACAACAAATCCTTAAGGTGAGCCGTCAGACCCCTGTTTCCCAGAAGGACGTGGATATAGTCCCAGTAGTCAAGGAGACCCTTAAGCTCTTGAGGGCCGCCCTTCCCTCAACAATCACCCTGGAACAGGAGATCTCTTTGGATAGGGCAGTGATAGAGGGTGATCCAGTAGATATACACCAGGTACTGATGAACCTGTGCATCAATGCACAACACGCCATGCCAGAGGGAGGCACCCTCAGGGTCGAGCTAGGGAGGGAGAGCGCAGAGACCCCAATAGTTGACACACACCCACAGCTTCCCCCAGGGGAATATATCAAGCTCGTGGTGGCAGACACTGGAACTGGTATAGAAAAGTCCATACTGCCAAAGATCTTCGACCCATACTTTACTACAAAAGAGAGGGAGAAGGGGACAGGGCTTGGACTTGCAGTGGTCCAGGGCGTTGTAAACCGTTCACATGGGGGGATTCGCGTAAAAAGCGAGCTTGGAAAGGGCACCACATTTACCATCTTCATCCCTGTGAGTAGAGATGTCAATGAAACAGACGAGGTGGTTTCTTCCTCGGATCTCTCACACCTTTTCTCAAGTGGGAGACAGGAGAAGATACTCTTAATAGATGACGATCCCCTGGTGTTGGAGCTCACAGAGGAGATGCTCAGGCAGTTTGGGTATGACGTTATACCTGTTATGGACCCCAAGAAGGCCCTTGAGCGTTTTAAAGAGTCGCCTGGTTCATTTCATTTGGTAATCACAGATATGACCATGCCAGGTATTACAGGAGATATACTCCTTAAGGCAATAAGGGAGATAAGGCCAGAGATACCAGTCATAATCACTACAGGTTATCATGAACGCATGGACGAAGAGATGGCAAAAAAGATTGGCGCCTCAAGATACTTGGAAAAGCCCTTTAGTATGGAGTCTCTGGCAGAGGCAGTGATGGACCTACTCGCCTAATCTTTAAGGGACCTAAGCCTCTTGGCCCGCCTCCGCTTTGCCTCCTGATACCGCCTCTTCTCTGTCTCTGTTTCAGGGACGAGTGGTGGTATGGGTGTTGGGCGGTTGTTTTCATCTAGTGCCACAAACGTGAGGTATGCAGAGGCAGTGTGCCTCACGGTCCCGCTAGTGAGGTGTTCTGCCTCTACCCTCACCCCTATCTCCATGGAGGTGCGCCCAACATAGTTCAAAGAGGCCTTCAGGGTGACCAA
Organism: Deltaproteobacteria bacterium; assembly: GCA_015494155.1. Classification (GTDB taxonomy): domain Bacteria; phylum Desulfobacterota; class Dissulfuribacteria; order Dissulfuribacterales; family Dissulfuribacteraceae; genus WGBU01. The sequence continues at coordinate 29,959 of WGBU01000055.1, forward strand.
CTCCCCAACGTATACAGGATAGAGGAATTTGAAGCTGTCGATACAAAGGGTCACACAGTTTTTCCTAGAGTGTCTTACAGCAACCACATAGGCAGCATTGTCCACGAGCTTCATAATGGTCCCGCCGTGGACATTGCCTGAGGGATTGGCATCTTCTGGCAACATGACCTGAGACAAGATGACAGCCGATTCCCTGGGACTCTTTCCAACAGTTGTCATGCCTTTGTGCTCCTCAATTTGTTGGTGTTGTATGAAAAAAGATCAAATAAAGGGTATGCCATCCATCCACAGATGCAACTATTAACTTTCCATAAAAAATTTATAGTTTAAGAAAAAGCGCCGATATGTAATTAGGAAAATTTGCCTTACAACCTGAATCTTATAAGGGGCTAGTTTATAGAAAATATGAGAATCAAGGGGGAAAGACATACTTTTTGAACCCCGTGCCCCGAGCGAAAAAGTGGAATGGGTGCTAAATAGCCCGAGGGTTGGTAATAGGGGCCCATTTCACGATTTTAGGATTTAGATAGAAATATCACAAAGGAGCGTAACTATGGGATTCTGGTCGAGACTCAATCTCACAACAAAGGTGCTCTCATCAGTCCTTGCAACCATATTGCTTGTGGCCTTTTTCATCATTTTGTTTGGGGGCTATCGTGAATATGAAAAGACCAAAAAGGCTGCCCAACACGAGGCCAAGGCCATCTTGCTCCAGGGAGAAGCGGTCAGGGAGATGGTGGCTACTTTAAATCAAAAGGGGGCGTTCAAGGACTATATCGAAGATCTCAAGGTGAAATTGAGGAGCGATGATCCCTCTATTAAGGAGAAGGCCATAAAAGACTTTTTGGACACAGTACCAGTGGTCTCTTCCATCTATATGCTATCTCGAAACGCAAAAAAGGGAGGCTATATCCTGAGGGTGCCCAAGGTATCCCCAAGGAATCCAAAAAATATACCGGATGAAGTGGAACTCAAGGCCCTCGAGAGATTGAAGCAAGAAAGACTCAAGGAACTTGCCCTTATCACAGACTATAAGGACCCATCCACAGGAAAGTTGCGTCCTGCCATTAGATATTTTAGACCCGTTGTTCTCACTAAAGAATGCGAGATGTGTCATGGCGACCCAAGGCTCTCGTCCAAATTGTGGGGCAATGACCAGGGCCTCGACCCCACTGGCGCTAGGATGGAAGGCTGGAAGGCCGGAGAAATTCATGGTGCATTCGAGATCATTTATTATCTCGATGAGCCACTAAAACAGATGATTCGTAACCAGATTGTAGTTGGTGGCTTCATACTCTTGGGGATGCTGCTCGTAGTGCTCTTGGTGTCTATAGTAGTGAATCGAGTGGTAAAACGGCCTATAGATCAACTTATCGCCTTGGCCGAGAGGATGGCAAGCGGTGATTTTACTGGCACTGTGTCAATAAATACACAGGATGAGCTTGGTCGTTTGGGTATGGCATTTAAAAAGATGCAGGAAGGGCTCTTGAGGTTGTTCCAAAATACCAAAAAGAGCGCAGAGAATGTAGCTGGTTCTGCCGCAAGGCTTCTTGAAGTGAGTGAGGAGATGTCGAGACAGAGTGACATCTCACTAAAATCTGCAAAGGAGGCAGCTGAGACGAGCGAGAATGCGAGCAAAAACATCGATACCATAGCATCTTCTGTAGAGGATTTTTCCATTGCCTCTCAGGAGATCGCAACCAATGTCACACAGGCAGCATCCATCAGCAATACTGCGAAAGAACAGATGTCTCGTTCAAGTGAATATGTTTTTAAGCTGGGTGAGAGTTCTGAAGAAATAGGGACTGCTATAAAACTGATTAGTGACATCGCCGAACAGACCAATCTCCTAGCCCTAAATGCCACAATAGAGGCAGCAAGGGCAGGAGAGGCGGGCAAGGGCTTTGCCGTGGTGGCCAATGAGGTGAAGGAACTTGCAAAACAGACTGCCCAGGCAGCCGAAGACATCACCAACATGATCCAGAACATCCAAATGGATACAAAGAGTGCCGTGGACGCCATTGAGGATGTGAGCAATATAATAGATCAGTTGAATGATATAAACAACACGATCGCCTCTGCTGTGGAGGAACAGACGGCTACAGTGAATGAGATCACAGCAAACATTACGAGTGCCGCTGAATCCACAAAGGAGGTGTCAAATATCGTGACCCAAGTTGCAGATTCTAGTAGTCACACCTCAGAGTGTGCACAAGAGACCAAGAGGCAGGCAGAACACCTGGCACAACTCTCTGAAGAACTCTCAAGTATTATAAGTTCATTCAAGGTGAGGGAGGACTAAACGGAGACACCTTGAAGAGTTTTAGTGGGATGGACGGCCCCTTTGGATTGTGTGGCCCCTATAAGGAAAAGAGTGAAACATAGTGATAGTCCCCGCACTCTATAGTCTTTTCTGGTTTAAAGCCAAAGGGGCTAACCAGTCTTTCCACCTCTTCTGGCGCAAGCCTTATAGCCTTGGGTGGGCCTGGTGGGCCATCTATCTTCTTAAACTCAAGGACTGCAAAGGTGCCCCCTGGCCTTAGACCCTCTTTATCTCTTGAAGGGCACCATGTGATGTGCCATCTTGAAAGAGGTCGTGTAGCACCGTTGCCATGAGGCAGAGGTCTATGAGCAGTACAGAATCCCGTTTTAGCGGGAGGACAGAGAGCAGTCTATCGAGGTCGATTAGGTCAAAACTGCTCTTCCCTGCTGCAATAGGACTTTTCTTCATCTTTCCTCCTTAGCATGATGGCCCATATTTCCAATGGTAAGTGCCTCTTTCCCTTTGTCCGCTACTGATCTAAAGGGCTGTACTACGTGGGGTGCACCTGGTGGAAGAAGACCTCTTATTACATCAACATCTTCTTGATCAAGGAGCCCTGGGACAAGGGTGGTCCTAAAATAGTGTGGTGTGCCACTTTCTGCGATTATTGCCAAAGAGTCCTTGATCCTTCCTGTGTCAACTTTAATACCGCAGAGGAGGTGATATTTTTCCAAGGGGGCCTTTATATCCATGGCTACGAGGTCGATTAGCCCCCTTTTTAATAGCTTTTCAATCACCTGGGGGTTTGTGCCATTGGTATCGAGCTTCACCTTAAATCCCATCTCTTTTATCTGTGCGATGGACTC
>WGBU01000056.1 GCA_015494155.1 Deltaproteobacteria bacterium
ATTCCCGCAAGGAGTATCATGCCCATGTTGGCTGGCATACATCCGTGTCTTCCCACCAGCACAAGCCCCCATGCAGCCCCTATCATGGCAAGGGGGATGGCCATCATGATGGTCACAGGGTTAATCCAGGACCTAAAGGTTGGGGCGAGGGAGAAAAAGAGGAGTATCACAGCAAGGCCAAGGGCCTTGGCAAGCCTTTTTCCTGCCTCATGCATATTCTTTACCTCTCCCTCATGGCTTATGGAGTAGCCTGGAGGAAGCCTCAAGCCCTCGAGGGCCTTTTCTATCCTCTCCTGAAGGTGGGTGATGGATGTAGTGGCCCTGTATCCGTAAACATCCACTGTGGGAAGGAGATTTTGCCTTGTAAACTTAGTCCTCGTAAACTGAGTCCTGAATTTTGCCACCTCCCTCAAGGGTACGGGACCAAGGGACGATGCAAGATATATCTCGCCCACATCCTTGATGCTATCACGTTTATCCTTTGGATACCTCACCCGTATTGTATAGCCGTCTTCACCTGGCACCCTCAAGACAGAGGCTGGTGTGCCCTTTAAGGCCGCCTTCACCTGATCGGAAATGGTTACAGGATCGAGGCCATAGCGCCTCGCCCGCTCGATATCCACATCTAAGAGCACTTCCTTTTTGTCCATGGTCCAGGACCTCGCAACTGTCGTGAGACCCTTTACAGTCCTTAGCCTTTCCACTACCTCATCTGCGAGCCTGTCGAGCTCTCTTGGGTCAGGCCCCGAGATCATGACATCCACAGGCGCAGCTATAGAAGAAAGGGGGGTAGCGCCAAAGTCATAGACATCCAGGCGTTTTAGGCCAGGGATGGCCGCGCCCTTCCTCCTTATCTCCTCTTCAATTTCCCATATGGTCTCCTTCCTGTGAAACCTGTCTATGAAATGGGCGGTTATAAGACCCTGCTGCGGGATCTGACCGGTTCCAAAGCTCACCACCCCTGGCTCTGAGCCAACTACCGTGGAGACCCGCTCAAGACCAGGCATTGCTTCCAGGATTTTCTCTATCCCTTTTGCCACCCCCTCTACCTCACTAAGAGATGAGTCGGGCCAGGTCTCAAAGGCGATCTTTATGATGCCAGTATCCATTGGGGGCATGAGGTCGCGGCCAGCAATGGGCATAACAAGCCTCATGCTCACCACAAAGAGGCCTATGGCCGGCATGATGAAGAAGACCTTGTGCCGGAGGGCAAAGTGTATGAGGGATGAGAAGAAGTCCTTTATGGGATCGAGCACAATCCTGTCAAACAGCATAAACACCCGCTCGATCCTGTTCTTTTTAGAGGTGCCAGAGACTATATAGGGGGCAAGAAGCGGGATGATGGTAACTGAGACAATATAGCTTGAAAGGAGCGCAAGGGCCAGGACCACGGTAAATTGCCTCAATATCTTTTCCACATAACCGCCTATGAACATGATGGGGATGAGCACAATCACTGTGGTGTATGTACCAGACCAGTCTGCAAGGAGTATCTCGTTTAGCCCTTCCACCACAGCCCTATAGATGGGCTTTCCAAGGCTATGATAGTGACGCTCTATGTTTTCTATCACCACAATGGCGTCGTCCAGAAGAAGACCCACTGCAACGATCACTGCTGTGAGGGTCACTATGTTTAGCTCGTAGCCAAATAGGTACATGGCGCAAAAGGTGAGAAAATAGGTAAAGGGGATGGATATGGCTGCAAGGATGGATATTCTCACATTTGCAAGCATTATGAAGATCACAGCAACTGTCATGATGATGGCGTCTCGAAGAGAATCCACCATGTTTGAGATGCTGGTCTCTATGATATTTTGCTGGGTATCGGCTATCTCAAAGGCAATGTCGGGGAATTTTTTCTTGATGGCTGGAAGGGCCTTTTCTACTGCCTTAATGGTGGTGGTCACATGGCCCTTTTCTGGACGAAGAAGATTGATCCCGATGGCGGCGTGGCCATTTCCCCTATAAAGGCTCTGGCGTTCTCTAAAGCTCGTTTGGACCCTGGCCACATCCCGAAGATGAATGTCACCATCTTTCTCGTGCCCAACAACTATATCTAGAAGGGCGGCCTTTTTTAAGCGCTCACCACTGGTCTTGATGAGATATTGGCCCCCGTTTCGTATGATGAGGCCATCAGGGATGTTCAAATTCTGGGCGCGAATAGAAGCGACCACTGCCTCAAGAGAAAGGTGGTGTGCCTGAAGCCTCCTCTCATCCACCCTTATCTCCACCTCTGGAAAATAGCCGCCAAATACCTCTACATTTGCCACCTCCGGGATCCTCAAGAACTCCTCTTTGATCTCATTGTCTGCAAGCTGGCGTACCTTGGCGAGATCGAGATGAGACCCCTTCTTGGGATAAAGGGCAATGGTAAATACGGGATTTGTGGCGTCGCTCACCCTGAATATCTCTGGTGGAAGGATGGATGTGGGAAGCCTTGATTCTATGCGTTTTATGGCATTTGAGACATCGGTCGCCGCGGCATCCAGGCCCTTTTCATACTCGAACTCCACACTCACTGCGGCCATCTCGTCCTGGCTCACACTCCTTACCTTTCTCACAAGGTCTATGGTGGAAAGCTCCTTTTCAAGTATGCGGGTCACCATGTCTTCCACGTCCTCACTGGAGGCCCCGGGCCAGGGGACAATTACAGAGATCACAGGATAGTTTGCATCGGGAAATAGATTTAGGGGCATCGACTTAAATCCAATGAAGCCCAGTGCCACTGCAAGGAAGATAATGGATATTATAAGATGCGGGTGCTCCAAAAAACGTTCTACAAAGGACTTTTTCATTGCTGCTTACTCCTTTTTAGGGTCTACTCCCAGCCAGTCTTCCACTAAAAGACCTGGAACCCTTGAAAACTCTCGAAGATTTCTTGTTACCAACACCATCTTATATGCCAGTGCATGGGCGGCTATAACCATGTCATTTGGACCGATGGGTGTCCCCTCTTTTTCAAGGTGATTTCTGATCTTGGCATAAGTTTCACTTACAATTGGATCCAGGGGTAAAATCGGGATGGCGGACAATATGAGTTCAATATTTGATTGAAGACGCTTTGATCCCTTTTTTAGGGCCCCATATCGTAGCTCACACGCCACAATTACATTGGTGCAAACCCTTTCCTCCCCCACCTCTTCGATCTTTTGCTTTAAGCTACCCCTGGGCCGTCTCACCAGCTCAGAGATTATATTGGTATCAAGCAGATAGTGATAAAAATCCATGGTTAAAGTTCCACATCATCCAGGGGCAAAAGGCCCTCATCCACATCGGGAAATTCCTCATCTACCGGCTCTAACCGGTCCAGTACCCACAAGAGAGAGGGGGCCATTGGCTCGAGGATAAGCTTGTGGCCAACCTTTCTGAGAAGGGCTCTGTCGCCCGGAAGCTCAAAGTCCTTGGGTATGCGAATGGCCTGATTCTTCCCATTTTTAAAAATCTTAACCTCTCGCACCATTTGCATATGGGGCCTCCTTTCAGGCATATGTTAAAGCATATGTCAGGAGTGCTTATCTTGCAACACCCTGACCTTCTCTCCCTCATGGAGCCTCAAAAGGGCGCTTTCCTGGGCCACAACCACCCTTTTGTAAGGGAGGGGGCCATTCATGGCCCTTATTATAGAAAACTTCTCGCCCTTCCAGACGACGCTTACTGGCCTTATATGGACTCTCTCTTCATCATCTAGGAAGTAACAAAAGACCTTTCCCACATTTTCAAGGAGTGATCGTGTGGGAACTTTCATGCCCTCTGGCTTTCCAACTTCTATAAAGGCATCTACCACTGCCCCTGTAGGTAGCCCAAAGGGCCTTGCCTTAACATCTACTTCCACTGTGGCCAGGGTCCCGGCCTCAATTGCTGGATGGATGCGTGAAATTCGGGCCGTCATCACAGCTTCTTTGCCCTCTCTGGATAGAGAGATCCTCACAGGTGCGCCTACTTTAAATTTCGGGAACTCATCCTGGGGGACCTTTATCTCCACGTAATAGCCCTGGTCTGTGGCCTCAAGGGAGAGTATGGGCACCCCAGGGATTGCAAGATCACCCGGGTCCTTTAAACGCCTTGTAACAACCCCTGAAAAGGGGGCCTTTATGCGTGTAAAAGAGAGATTCGCAAGGGCGCTCTTTAGTTCTGCCTTTAGGGCCTCAAGCTCACCTTTTGCTGCATCCCTTCTCGCCCGGCTTACATCCAGCTCTTCTTTACTAATGGCCTTGTTCTTAAAGAGTACGAGGTCCCGTTTGTATATCCCCTCCTGGGTGGAGAGATTGGTCTTGGCTGCCTCAAGCTTTGAGCGTATCTCAGCCACCCTGGCCCGCTCCACACGGTCATCCAGGAGGCATATTATATCGCCTTTTTTTACGGGGTCGCCTTCCCTTAGATCAAGCCGAATGATGCGCTCCTGGACCCTTGATGAGACATCTGCCGCAACCTTTGCCCTTATTGTGCCAAGATAGTTCCGCCCCACAGGAAACTCACCAGTCAAAAGAGGCGCACTTTTTACGAGCACAGGAAGGGTCTCAGGCGGCGGCACCTTGTTTAGGGCCTCTTTTCTCATTTTTACAATGCGTATGGCCCCTCCTACTACGATCACTATCACCAACAAAAAAGCAATCTTTTTAATGACCTTTTTCATTGCCTCTATTTCTCCTAAATCTTTTAGTTATCTAATATTCTAATCTTCTCATAAAGATGAAATACAGCCCAATTGAAAAGAAAAATGCTATATATCCAAAAATATTGAATTTTAGAAAAAAGCCTCCTAGATCATCCATGCCGTCCTGGATTGCATATATCTTATATGCAATCAAATTGGCTAAAGAACCAAACAGGCTACCAAAACCGCCTGCATTGACCCCCCATAAAAGGGATGGCCAATTGGTGGTGAACTTTGCAAATAAAAGTGTGGCAGGGACATTACTCATTACCTGACTTGCAAGGGCAGAAGACAGAAAAATATGTCCAGGATGATTTAATACAGGCTTTAAAATGAACCTCAAATTTTCGGCTACACCAAAGAAAAAGAAAAAGGTCAAAATTAGTGGATAATCTATCTTTAATGCATTCCTGTCAAAGATCAAAGGATAAATGATTACCAAGAAACACAGGGAAAATGGGAGCTTATGAAGCAGGACAAGAAGTAATACAACTATTAGGGACAGATAAATATACGCTCTTCCACAGATATATTTATTGGCCTTTTTTAAATCGCCAGATACAGAATATCTTTTTCTTAGAATATAGGTCAAGGCCAATAAAGCGAATAATAGGGAGAAAGAAAAAGGTGCGATAGTCTTTAGAAAAAGACTGGGCTCAACGCCATAAAACCAGTAAATGTATAAATTCTGTGGATTGCCAAAGGGAGTAAATGCAGAACCAGCATTGGCAGATAACGCCTCCAGGATGACTAACTCACCTCTGTGTTTTACATCTAGCGAGAGAGTTATGGGCACCATAACCAATAGTGCGATATCGTTTGTTACAATCATGGATAGAAAAAAGGTCAGGGTTACCAGTTTCAATGCAACCAGACGTTTTCCATTTATATTTTTGGCGATTGCCGAGATAAGACCACTTCCTTGCAGTCCATTTAAGGTAACAAACATGGAGACCAACAGAATGAGGACTTGGACCTCAGAGACCGAATAGGACGGAATGCGCCAGGCATATAATGAGGTGAGGATGCAGCCTGCGGCCGACACCACCAGGAGCCATTCCTTCAAGATGTAGTCAACAAATGACTCACGATTTATCATGATTGCCACCTGTAGATAATTCCATTAGTTCCACAGTTCGCCCGAGTGCCCTATCGAGTTCTGCCTTACCCATCTCAAGGTCATATAGGGCGCGGGTAAGCCCTGCCTTTTGATTGAGCCACTCGGCCTGTTGAAGGAGCACATCTGTTATGGTCCCGGCGCCCGTCTCATATCTTAGCCGCTCGATCCTGAAAGATTCCCTGGCACTCTCAACTGCCTTTCGTTTTGCCTCGATCCTTGCCCTTGCCTCTTTGATCTTGGAGAGGGCGTCTTTTACCTCCTGAATTGCCCTGAGTCTCAGGTCTTTAAGTTCTGACTCTTTTTCCAGATACTCATAGCGGGCACGCCTTATCCTGTGGGTTATCACACCGCCTGAAAAGATATTTAAATTGACCTTAATACCTGCGTTCCACACCTCTTCATCACTATCGAATCCACTCCCTGCCCGCCTTCCATAGTTTCCAACGAGGTCAAGGGCAGGGTAATTGAGGCCCTTTTCAAGCCTTATGGCCTCTTTCTTGATCTTGACCTCATGAATGGCCCTTTTTATATCTGGCCTATCCTCTATAAGCTTAGGGATATCAGCTAGTTGAATCTCATACTCTCGCCCTACCACATCATGCAACGCTCCCGTGGGCTCGAGGTCTTCGTTTGGTGAAAGGCCCATAAGACGTGAAAGAAGGTGCCTGGCCCTTACTCTTGCCTCCTTTGTGTTTATTATCTGGGCCTCCTGGTCCTTTAGTTGGGCATCTATCCTCATGAGATCGACTGGCCTTACCCTGCCCACCTCAAGCCTCTTCTTTGAGTCTTCCCGAAGCCTTTTTAGGGCAGATAAGGTCTCTTCTTGTGCCTCAAGTAGTGTGTCAAGATAGAGGCACTGGTAAAAGACCGCCCGAATGAGGTAAGCAAGTTCTTCCTGGGTGAGATTGAGCACTTCTTTTGAGAGCGCTTCTTCAAGCTCTTTGATCTTTAAATTGCTCCTTAGCCTTCCTCCCTCGTAGATAGGGATACGGATGTCAAGGCCGCCGCTATATAGGTCTCTGGAAAAAGTGGGTGGGGTTCCGTGAAAACTCTTAATAGGGACCACTACCTGAGGGTCACTTGTCCGGGTGTAAGTGCCATATAGATCGATGTTTGGTAAGAAGGCCCCTTTTGCCTCTCCGAGTTCTTCGTGTTTTGATGAGATGAGTTGTTGTTTTGCCCTTATGACCGGGCTTTCTTTAAGGGCGGTCTCTATTGCGGCCTTTAGGGTAATGGTCCTCGCCAGGCTTATATTTAGCGGACAAACTATAAGAAATAGGAAAATAGATAATGACGATAAAATTTCAACTTTAATCTTAATCGATTTTTTTTTGCTCATGGCCTTTAAATCCATCCCTTTTCCCTGAAAAGGACCTCAAGGGCCCCCTTTATCTCTCTTGCAACTTCTATAAAATCCTCAAGCTCCACCTTCCCCTGGGGCCCTTCTTTGGAGGGGTCCCTAAATGGCATGTGGAGCCTCTCTGTGGCGCCTGGAAAGAAGGGGCACTCTTCCTTTGCACCATCACATAAGGTAATCACAAGGTCAATTTTTTCACCTAAAAACTCATCCAGTGCTTTGCTGTAGAGTGCATCGAGCCCATCTATCCCCATCTCATGGAGGGCCTTCTTTGCCATGGGGTTTACCCCCTTTGGCCTTACGCCTGCAGAATAGGCATCGATACGTTCGCCCCAATAGTGCCTAGTGATGGCCTCTGCCATCTGTGAGCGGCAGGAATTTTCCGTACAGAGGAAAAGCACTCTCTTTTTTGAGTAATCATCCACCATTTTAGGCCTCCTCAAACCAGTGGCGCGTCCTGTTACAAAAGGCGCATACACTCAGCATAACTGGCACTTCCACCAGCACCCCCACCACAGTAGCAAGGGCTGCGCCTGAACCAGGGCCAAAGAGGGCTATGGCCGTTGCCACTGCAAGCTCAAAGAAATTGGATGCGCCGATGAGGGCGCCTGGGGCTGCCACAGAATAGGGTACTCGAAATAGTTTCATAAGGCCATAGACAAGGGATGCATTGAAGTAGACCTGGATGATAATGGGGATGGCTATGAGAAGGACATGGATTGATTTTTCTGTAATGTTATCTGCCTGGAATGCAAAGATGATCACTAGGGTCAAAAGGAGTGCCATGACGGACACCGGGTGGAGTACGGGCAAAAATTGTTTTTCAAACCACTCTATGCCCCTGGCCTTTATGGCCACCGTCCTTGTGATGCTACCGGCAGTAAGGGGGATTACTATGAAGAGAAATACCGCCCACAAAAGCACTGAAAAAGGTACTGTAAGCCCGGATGCACCGCTTACCAGGAACTTGACAATGGGGGCAAAGGCAAAGAGCATTATGAGGTCGTTTAAGGCCACCTGGACCAGGGTATAGGCAGGGTCCCCGTCTGTAAGATAACTCCAGACAAAGACCATGGCAGTGCAGGGAGCGGCTGCAAGGATGATCACCCCTGCAATGTACTGGCTTGCAAGCTCTTCCCCTATAAACGGGAGGAAGAGGTGCTTAAAAAAGAGCCAGCCCAAGAGCGCCATACTGAAGGGCTTTACCAACCAATTTACAAAGAGGGTGATCATGAGGCCCTTTGGACGCCTTCCCACACCCAGGACCGATTTAAAGTCCACCTTGAGCATCATGGGATAGATCATGAGCCAGATGAGGACTGCAATCACAACGTTTATGTGGGTGTTTTCACCAAATTCAAAGTCCCTTATGGCACCAATTATACCTGGAAACGACCTTCCGATGACCACCCCCAGCACCATGCACACCGCCACCCAGATGGTGAGATACCGCTCAAAGAAACTAAGCCTCTTTTTACCCTGGTCCATTTTCCAATTCCTCCTGGAGTGATTTATCCCAGCATCTCCTTAATCTCTTCCACACTAAAAAGCTTTCCAAAGCCCTTCACCTTACCGTCAACAGCAATCCCAGGGGTTGACATGATGCCGTAGGCAGTGATCTTTGCCACGTCTGTTACCTTTTCTACCTCTGCATCGATACCGAGCTCCTTTACCGCCTCTTTCACATTGGCCTCAAGGGCCTGACACCTGGGACATCCTGGACCTAAGACTTCGATCTTCATTTCTAATACCTCCTTGTTTTTTATTCATTAATCTTTTCAGATAGTTATTAAATAATTCCATGAGTAATATAAGCCTACCCCAATGAAAACGAGCGCGGTGGCTGGCCTTGAAAGACGCTCTATCCTCCTTGCCCCCTCAAAGAACCTTGTGGTGAACTCCACCCCAAGGGCGATTGCTATGGCTGCACCAACCACTGGAAGGGCCGTCCCAAAGGCAAAAAGGAGTGGAAGGGAGATGGCCCTCCCTGTAGAAAGACTTAAGGGGATGAGGCTTCCAAAGAAGAGGGCAGCAGATATCGGGCAGAAACTAAGGGCAAAGAGGACCCCTATAAAGAATGATGGCAAGAACCCTGCCTTTTCTCCAAGCCGCTGGCCAAACCTTTTTCCGCCAAGCTCGATGGCAGGAAAGGGAATTAGGCCAAGCATGATTATGCCCACTGCGATCAAGATTGGCCCAAGGGCCTTATTCATGTGCTCCTGGATGGCATTGGCGATGACCGGTATGGTGGTCAGATTCCACGCAATCGCCACTGCAAGAGCCGTATAAGTCATGGCCCTTCCGAGACTGTAGAGGGCTCCAGAGACCAGGGCCCTGGACCTTGAAAGGTCCTTTGATATGAAGGAGACCGCTGCAATATTACTTGCAAGGGGACATGGGCTTATAGACGTTAATATCCCGAGCCATGCAGCACTCAAAAAAGCCTCCACCATTATGATCTGGCCCCCTTCTTCATGAATTCTCTAATGGCATCCCTCAAATAAATTCTGGCCCTTTCAGGGTCTCTTACATATTGCCAGACCTTTTGAAGGACCTTGTATCTTAACACCTTTTCCCCCTTCACCTCGCATATCACATGGCTTTTGGTGTAAAGGCCAAAGTCCTTTATAAAGTGCCTGTTTTGAGGGGTCTCTACATTTACAACCCTATACTCCAGGGCCCCCGTTTTTAATTCCTTCTTAAAATCTTTCCTCACTACATCTGTTGAAAGCTGCTCCAGCCTTCGACAAGTCGGTCACCTGAATTTTCCGTGAAAATAGTAAAGGATATAGTGCGAAGACGTGTTTGAGGCCGCCCTGTAAAAAGGCTTTACCCCGGAAGCGGCCAAAAGGCCCTGGTTGCCATAAAGGCCCATAAAAAACACCAGAAACAAGCCAGCCACGCCCATAAAATAAAGTTTTTTCATAAACCTTACCTCGCTTTCATTTAGCCTTCTATCATCCCGAAAATCGTACCACTAATCGTTGCAAATACCACCACAAGCGCCACATAGACAAGAGTCTTTCTCGTGCCCATGACAGAGCGGATGACAAGCATGTTGGGAAGAGACACTGCTGGCCCTGCAAGGAGGAGGGAAAGTGCTGGCCCCATGCCCATACCTGAGTGCATAAGCCCCTGGAGTATGGGGACCTCCGTGAGGGTTGCAAAGTACATGAGGGCTCCAACCACAGAGGCAAAGAGATTCGAAAATATGGAGTTTCCACCCACAAGACTCGCCACATACTTTGAGCTTATGATACCCTCCTCACCACCAGGTCTTCCAAGGAAGAAGCCTGCAAAGAGCACCCCCAGAAATAGGATTGGGAGTATCTGGCGCGCAAGGATATAGGAAGACTCGAACCACTCTTTGGCCTCACCGCCTGAAAAGAAGAGTATGAAAGAAAGCCCCACCACGCCCACCATATAGGGAAACTCTGCCCTTGGGGAGATAAGGGCCACAATGAGGACAGCTACGCCAAGGGCTATGAGGTATCCCGCCCTTATCCTGTAAAAGGCCCATAGCTCCACGCCAAGGACTGCTGCCATAACAGAGGTTAGATACCACTTTATCTCAAAAATATACTCCCAGAGCCCAACACCCCTGCCCCATGTGCCAAAGATGAGTATGAGGACAAGGGTTGCCATGAACACAACGGTCTGCCATAGGGGACGGCCCTCGCCAGTATCCGCCTGGGCTGCCATTTCTCCCAGGCGCGCCTCGTCAGATCGCCTGAAGATGGCCGCCATGGAAAGCCCGATGAATATGCTTGCAACGATTGCCCCAAAGGCCCTTGCAAACCCGATGTCAAGCCCAAGGACCCTCGCGCTCAAGATTATTGCAAGGACGTTTATGGCAGGCCCTGAGTAGAGGAAGGTGGTGGCGGGCCCAAGGCCTGCCCCCATCTTGTATATGCCTGCAAAGAGTGGCAGAATGGTGCACGAGCAGACGGCAAGGATCGTTCCTGATACCGATGCTACCCCATAGGCCACAGGCTTTGGTGCCTTTGGCCCGAGGTAGCGCATGACCGACTGGTCAGAGACGAACACCTCAATGGCGCCAGCAATGAAAAAGGCAGGAATAAGGCAGAAGATCAC
>WGBU01000057.1 GCA_015494155.1 Deltaproteobacteria bacterium
GGCAGAGGTGAGGAACGTATAGAATTTATAGGTAAATATGAAAACCTGCCTGATGACCTCATCACAGCACTTAAGCTCGCTGGAGAAGATTTTTCCGAAGCAAAGATAAGAAACCTACCGCCTATAAATGTTAGCGATCATCAAAGGTTCCCTGCAATTTTCCCGCGAGAATTAGAGGAAGAAGTTAAACGGGTAGAGAGAGAAATTATTACTACTTTTTACAGTTCATGAAAAAATTAGTATCTTTTGACATCTTGTGGCCGACGGCGTAATATGCCCCCTCATGAGTGAGATGGACCTTTTCCAGGCGATTATTCTGGGGGTGATTCAGGGGGCCACTGAGTTTCTGCCCGTCTCTAGTTCTGGCCATCTGGTGCTGGCCGAGTACTTCATGGACGTTCAGGGTGGTGGGCTTGCCTTCGACGTATTTCTACACATGGGTACGTTGCTGGCAGTGCTCATCTACTTTTGGAAAGAGTGGTTCAGGCTCTTGGGTTCCATTGCACACCCCTCCATGGAGGACCATTCATTTAGGCTCCTGGTATATCTAGTATTGGCAACCATCCCAGGTGCGGCCATAGGGGTTGCCATGGAGGGCTGGGTTGAACACACCCTCAGGAGCCCCTGGGTTGTAGTGACTACACTGACCCTTGTTGCCATTATTCTCTATGTTGCAGACAGACAAAAAAAGGGTAACAAGGAGATTCGGACCATGGGGCTAAGAGATGCCCTCTTCATAGGTATTTCCCAGGGCCTTGCCGTAATCCCTGGGGTGTCGAGGAGTGGTATCACCATGAGCACTGGTCTCTTCGTAGGACTCGATAGGGCTGAGTCAGCGAGGTTCTCATTTCTCCTTTCATGCCCCATAATCCTTGGGGCAGGGCTCTATGAGGGTATAAAGCTCTTTGGCACCAATGGCAGTGTAGAGATCTCCAGGGCCATGTTGATCGGGCTCTTTTCTTCCTTTGTTTCAGGTATCCTAGTTATTTCATTCTTGTTGAATTTTTTAAGGCGCCACACCTTTGTGCCCTTTGTCCTCTATAGGATAGGGCTTGCGATCTTGGTGGTCTTGATGTTGATCGGACAGGGAGAAGGGCGTACTTTTGGGGCACAGAAGCGCCACCTGTTCACCCGCCTTGGAAAGAGTGTGGTCAATATCACCTCAAAGGCCCTGGATGAATCATATGTGCTAAAACCATGTGGTGAAGAGGGGCTCATCTCTGGAATACTCATCGACGACAAGGGCCACGTGGTTACCGATGCCTCTGGTATGGTGGACAGACGCTCCCTAGAGGTCACCCTTTGGAATGGTGCGAGGTGGCCCGCAAGATACCTTGGAGACGATCCTCCAACTGGTGTGGCAGTGCTGGAGATAGAGGCGCCAGAGGGGGTGCTCACCTCCCTCATGCCATTTCAACTATCTATTGACCCAACAGTACTGCCTGGAAACAGGGTGGTGGTCATAGGAAATCCTATGGGTACTGGTACTGCCATATTGACTGGTTCCATCTTTTCCATGCCCAGGAGCATTGCTACAAGATCTGGCTTTGTTGTAGACAATGTATTTGTGATAGACCGAGCCGTACCGCGTGCCATGGCAGGCGGGGCACTGGTGAGTTTGGCATCAGGTATGGGAATTGGGATGATTACTACTGTGTTCTCATGTTCTCAACCAGGGAGTAGCCAGTGTAATGCCCTTCAGGGCTTTGCCATACCATTTTCGTATATACTGCGTGTCTCAAAGGAGATCATCACCAAGGGACACGTAGATCATGTGTGGGTGGGTGCGGTGATGAAGTCCATCACCCCACAAATGAGCCGGGTCTTGGGCCTGCCAGTGGAACACGGCGTGCTGGTATTGGAGGTGAAGCGCGGTAGCCCTGCATGGAGGGCAGGACTGAGGGGTGGCAAACGCACAGTAATGCTTGGCAATAGGACTATGCACGTGGGAGGCGACATAATAGTGGCTGTAAATGGGAAAGAGTGTAGGGACCTACCCTGGCTGGTAGAGACGCTAGAAAAGATAGGCCCTGGCAAGAAGGTGAGGCTCAAGGTCTTAAGAAAAGGGCGCGAAATGAGGCTCTTTCTTCCTTTGGCAGCCAAAAGATATTAGAAGTATAAGAGGGCCTTTCAACAGGCAAACGAGTCCCCCCTGCCTCTAGCTTGTCTAAGTATCTACTTTATATTTGTCACCTTTCTCTATCACGCGCCTTCATCCATCAAAGGGCAAAAAACCATGGGCCGAATATATGGCCCTTGCCACATCTGAAAAGAGAAAATCGAAAAAGTGTCTGGCAGCCTCAGGGTGCGGGGCACCTTTTAGCACAGTAACAAAGTATTTGACCTTATCACTCTGATCTAGTCCAGGCCCTACTTCCACCATGTCTAGGGCCAAGCCACTCTTTTTCGCATGAATGGCCTCAGTAGCCCAACAGGGGCCGCAGTCGGCACTGCCTTCAAGGATACGCTTCGGTGTCTCGCGGTGGTGTACTTTGGTTACAATGGTAGTACCTGCGGCCTGTTTTTCCTTGAGTATCCGCTCTAAGAGTTCCTCACCACCTGCTGCCCTGTACATCTCCTCGATGAATGCCGCGATGTGTTCCATTGGGCCTGGTTGGGAGACCACCACATCGTCCCTGGCAAGGTCTTGAACCCCCTTGATGCCCTTGGGGTTCCCTTCCCTCACCATGATTACCAGGCGGTTTCTTAGGTATGGCCTGTAGCCTTCGATCCGTCCCCTGTTGGCCAGCTCCTCCATTGAACTCTCTGCCACACTAGTGAAACAGTCTGGCTCTCCAGTGAGCACCTCTCCTCTGAAGAGGGCGCCACCTTCGATTATCTGTTTAAACTCTAGGCCTGGGGGGAGGGTCTCACAGAAGATCTTGTCACACTCAGGGTATTGGGCCTTGAATGCCTGGAGGAGTTCTGGCATAACCATGAATTGATTTCCGGCCATGAAGAGGATGAGGTCTGCCTGGTGACGATGTTCAAATCCTATTAGGTCTTCTATGCGTTCATCGGGTATGATGGGAAGATTGCTCATGGGGCGACCTCCTAGAAAGTGAAATGAGACGTTAAGAGTGTATCACTAAACAGGCCCCTTTGCCACGGGCAGCCATTTTTTGATGGGCAATACCTATTCCTTGACATAGTGAAAGGCTGATTGTAGAGACCACTTACCATGGCGAATCAAGAAGCACCGAGTGTACTCATACTCTTCTACTCCTTTAGTAACCAGACCAGAAGGATGGTCCATGTGGCAGAAGAGGTCTTGAGGGCCGAAGGGCTTTCATTTCACGAGGAAAGGATCAGGCCGAGGCACCCACTCCCTTTCCCTGTGAATTCCATATCGAATACATTTGTATTGATGATAAAGACCTTTTTTAGGTGGCGAGTACCCATTGAGCCCCTGTCTCAAAGGGCCCTTACAGGCGATTTTGACCTGGTCATCTTGGCCGGGCCCACCTGGTCATACAACCCAAGCGGACCTGTCCTCTCTCTCCTGGATCTCTATGGCCCAAAGCTCTTTCGCACGAGACGGGTACTACCCCTAATCTCGTGTCGAAGCTATTGGAAGAGCCACTATAGATACCTAAGGGGTCGAATCCAGTCCGTAGGAGGTACGGTCTTGCCACCAATCGTGCTGCGCCATCCACTCAAAGAACCATGGAAGACCCTGGGAGTCTTTTTGACCATTGCTGGAAGGAACCCAAAGCGCATCCCACTCCTCCGTGAACACTATGTCCAGTATGGACATACTAGGGAGCAGTTGGAGGAACTCAGGGCAGACCTTGAAGAGGTCTTGAGGGGTATTCATGGCAAGGCGTAGGCCAAGGAAGTTGTCTGACGATATAGACCTAGAGGCACTCTTTCTACCACCAGAGGAAAGGCTTGCCACAAACCATGGAGATGAGGCATTTGAGGCCCTTTTAGAGGATTATCTAGGTGATATCCCGCATAAATCAGAGGAGAGCGAGAAAAGGAAGAAAAGGCGATTTTGTGGTCCTGTCCAGGCAGAGCTCGACCTCCATGGCCTTACGCGCAGGGAGGCGTTGGGGCGTGTCGAGAATTTTTGTCGAAATTCTCGCTATCAGGGCCTTGGTCTTTTGAGGATAATTACTGGCAAGGGCATCCACTCCGGTACTTCTCCAGTCCTAAAAGATGCGGTGGAGTCCCTCCTCGTGGCCCTCAAGAAAAGGGGTATTGTAAAGGCATTTAGATGGGAGAAGCGAAAAAAGGCAAAGAGCGGCGCAATCCTGGTAGTAGTGTAAAGCAGGGCCCACTGCTCCCACTTCCAGTTACACGCGAGGAGTGCCTCGATCGTGGTTGGGACGAGGTGGATGTGGTCTTGGTCACAGGGGATGCATATGTGGATCATCCATCCTTTGGGGTGGCCCTCATTGGAAGACTCCTTGAGTCCCATGGGCTCAGGGTGGCCATCCTAGCCCAGCCCAGACACCACGGCCCAGAGGACTTTAGGCGTTTTGGCAGGCCGAGGCTCTTTTTTGGCATCACAGCAGGGAATCTGGACTCCATCTGTTCAAACTATACTGGAAATGCCAGGGTGAGAAAGAGGGATGTGTACAGTCCCAATGGGGACCCATATTTCTCAAAGGGGAGCGGCAATCGTCATGAGAGGAGGCGGCCAGACAGGGCCACTATCCGCTATGCCCAACTGGCCAGGGAGGCCTACAGGGCCACAACAATAGTCTTGGGCGGGATCGAGGCATCGCTAAGGCGATTTGTCCACTATGACTACAAGGCCGAGTCCTTCCGTTCCTCTGTGCTCACAGACTCAAAGGCAGACATCCTTGTCTATGGCATGGGGGAGCGGGCAGTGTTGGAGATAGCCAGCCGCCTTTCCCAGGGAAAGGGCCTTTCCTCCATACCTGGGACCTGTGTCCCTGTGGGAAGGGGACGTATACAAGAGCTCCTCGAGAGCGAGTCACCACTGATCCTGCCCTCTTTTGAAAAGATCGTTTCTGATGAACGGGCCTATTTTCATGCAGAAAAGTTGGTGGAAAGGTCGTCCAGAATGGGCCTAAAGGGGCGGATTGCCCAGGAACAAAAGGGAGGGGTGTGGGTGCTCCAAGAACCTCCCCAGCCGCCACTAAATTCTAGCGAACTTGACAGGCTCTACGAACTTCCATTTACCAGGAGGGTACACCCCCTCTTTGGTCCAGTCCCTGCCCATAGGATGATCCGAACATCCATAACCATAGTGAGGGGGTGTCCAGGGAATTGTTCTTTCTGCGCCATAAGCCGACACCAGGGGCCAGTGGTCACGTGGCGCTCTCCAAACTCTGTCATGAGAGAAGTGGAGCGTATAGCCAAGGATGAGGGGTTTGACGGGGTGATAACAGACCTGGGTGGGCCAACTGCCAACCTCTATGGGGCAAAATGCAGCCTTTCTGGAGCATGTAAGAGGCACGACTGCCTATATCCATCTCCTTGTAAGCACCTCAGCATAGACGAAGACCTATTCCTGGCAATCCTAAAGGGTGTAAAAAGGGTGAAGGGGGTGCGCCACTGCTTTGTATCCTCTGGTCTCAGGATGGAATTATTGTTGAGGACACCGCGGCTTCTAGAGAGATTGGTCCGA
>WGBU01000058.1 GCA_015494155.1 Deltaproteobacteria bacterium
ACAACAATCCATTATCTCCTTACAAAAGCCCTTGGATCTGATGCTGCCTTACGCCACATATCTTCTCTTCTTTCTCTTTTTGTCATAGCTCCTGTGAATCGTATTGTCATTGAGGGTGCATTAAAATCAAAATTCAATGACTTCGAAGATGGAGTGCTTCATGAAGCAGCTCTTCACGCTGGAGCCAAATACATAGTGACAAGAAATAGTAGAGATTTTAAATCATCAAGGCTACCAGTTTTTGAACCCAGAGAGCTCATTTACATTTTAAAATCATTAAAGGAAAATGGCTAATAAACTGGTTCACTTGACCGCTATACCCCAGCAGGCTTCAGCTTTTCTCTATGGTGGCTAGGAACCTTGGAGATTATTGTGAGACCTATTACATAGGTGAGCTCGAGTTTGAGTTTTGAGAGATAAGGGAGTGTTTTTTAGCCGCATATACATTGAAAGAGGGCTGGTTGAAGAGAGTCCCTATGTCGCTGGCCTCTTAAAGGGGAGGTTTAAGGGGCTTAGGGTAACCCCAATAAACCACTACAAAGACATCTTTTCTCGCCCACGGCAGGAGATAGAGCTACAGAAGAGGCGGCCAGCCATAATCTTGGCCAGAAAGCGCCCCCCCTATCTCTATGAAGGGTCAAGGCTCTGTAGATCAAGTGCCGATGCCGTTGAAGTTAGCGACTACTATGCACTACCTATGATGAACTGTCCTATGAGTTGCGAATATTGCTTTTTGCGAGGGATGTATCCAAGCGCCCACCTCGTCTATTTCGTGAACTTTGATGAGGTCTTCGAAGAGATCTCTTCTGCCATATATGAACACTCGATGGGAAAGATCGCACTCTCGTTCGAGTCGGATCTGGTCTATCTCGATTCGATTCTTAGATGCCTGGAGCCTTGGCTCGATTTTGCACGCCAACACCCTGAGACCACCTTTGAGATAAGGACCAAGGCTGGGGGAAGGCTACACTTCTTAAAAGAAACAAGGCCCTTAAAGAACGTGCGCCTTGCCTGGAGCCTATCACCACCTCGCCTCCACACTGCCTTTGAACATGGTAGCCCTTCGATTGGCGCAAGGCTCAAGGCCATAAGGGATGCAATAGAGTGTGGGTGGCAGGTGACCATATGCCTCGATCCAATACTCTATACAATTTCTTGGGAGGGACACTATATGGAGTTCATCTCTAAACTCTTTACCCAAGTCCCCCCAGGTCCCATCCAAGAGGTACAAATAGGGGTTTTTCGCATGGGAAAGGAACAACTCAAGGAGGCCAGGAAGAGGTATCCCTCCTCACAACTACTCCATTACCCTTATGAAATAGTGGGCAATACTTATACCTATCCTAAAAAGGTTGCAGAGACACTCCTAAGTAAGGTAAAAGGGCTCCTCATGGAACATATAACAGAAGAAAGGATTAGGATCGTGGGGGTGTGAGCGTGGGGCCTGGATGTGTAATTACAGGTGCAAGCTCAGGGATCGGTCGTGAGGTGGCAAGGCTCTTTCTAAGGCGCGGTTTTAAGGTCTTCGGGCTATCCAGGTGGAAGGGGCGCCTGCCCATAGAACATGAAAATTTTGTCCCTATAACCTGCGATCTCAAGAGGGTAGATGAAGCGGAGGGTGTGGCCCGCGAGCTTCTTGCAAGGGAGAAGGGGCTCTCGATTCTGGTGAACAATGCAGGGCTTGGGGCCTTTGGACCACATGATGCAGTTTCCAAGGATGCAATCTCGGCAATGGTAAATGTAAACCTCACATCTCCCATGATCTTGACCCAAAAGTTCCTGGGCCGCCTGAGGGCAAGGAGGGGACATTTGGTCTTCATTTCCTCTGTAACTGCCATGGGCCCAAGCCCTATGGGCGCTACATATGGTGCCACCAAGGCGGCTATACGACACTTTGCCCAATCCATATTTGAAGAAAACAGGCGAAGTGGTCTCAAAGTGCACACCATCTTGCCCGACCTCACTGCCACCCCCTTTTTCGATAACCTTTCCTTCGGCCCGTGCCTCAATGACCCAGAAACATATCTATTACCCGCGGACATTGCCGAGGCAGTGGAATTTGCCGTCTTTACTGCAAGAGACCCGGTAGTGGTACAGGAGATCGTGGTAAGACCAAGGCGTTTTAGGATCGAGAAAAAGGGGTAGGGTAGCCAGCACCCATGGAACTCATGGCAAGGGGAGAGAGGCCCACAGTGGGGGCTTACTACTACTGTGGTTGGCATAGAGTGAGTGGGAGGCCGCACTGCCTTACAGAGTGGGAGCTCGTGGTGGGCGCAGTCCCAAGGTTTAGAGGACACGTGCAACCCCACGTACCACTCCTTGGTCCATATGACGACTCGAGCCCTGCCACACTGAGGCTCCAAAAGTGGCTTGCGAGGTCCTTTGGCATAGATTTCTTCTGCTTTGGAGTCTTCTGGGACCATGGAGTGCGCTATCTTGAGGCACCCCTAGATGAGGCATTCTTGAGGGAGGAAATGGGTCCATCCCTTCCCTTTTGCGTCATGTGGGCCAACCGTCTGCCCAGAAAGGTCCTCCCTGTAAGGGTGAGGCCCAAGGTGGTCATAGAGGAGTCAAGGCGCGTCCGTACCGACATACGGGACTTCCTCTCCATGGTGATGGAATTTGAGCGCCTATATTTTAGCCATCCAGACTATGTGACCATGGGAGGTGCCCCACTATTTCTCATATTCGACAGCACCTTTTTTATCCGTGAGTTGGGCATCCAAGGGGCAAGGGAGGCCATTCAAGGTGCCAGGGCCTATCTGATCAAAAAGGGATACCCGAGGGGTCTTTACCTGGTTGCAGTGAACCCAGTGCTAGATACCACCATCCACGGCGAAAGGGCCATAGAGATATATGGAAAGGTGGGCTTCGATGCCATCACCCACTATGTCTATCTTCCCCACTGGAAGGGGGAGTATCTTCAAGACTATGTGGAGTTGATGGAAGAGAGGGCAAAGGAGTGGGGTCTCTTTAAGCAACAGTCGCAGCTCCCCTATTTCCCAAGTGTTGCCACAGGGTGGGATGCCACGCCTAGGGCCGCGGTGTATAAGAACATCCACCCAAGGCGCTACCCGTGGTGGCCAGTAGTGGTGGGCAATAACCCTGTAGCCTTTGGGCACTATCTAGGTGAGGCCCTGGATTTTTCAAGGGAAAACGCCCCATGTAGCCTAGCATTTGTGGCCTCGTGGAACGAGTGGAGCGAAGGCCACTACCTAGAGCCTTGTACGCAGTGGGGCTTTGGGTGGCTATCATCGGTAAGGGCAGCAAAGGAGGGCTGATGGCCACCTATTCCATAGACATGGAGCTTACAAATCTCTGTGAAAACGGCTGTGCCTTCTGTCCCAGGTGGGCCATGACAAGAGGGCTCGGCATGATGGAGGCAGAGGTCTTTGAAGGGATCGTTACGTCCTTGAGGAACTCCTTGGCCCTGGTTACCCTGTCTGGCATGGGAGACCCACTCCTTCACCCAAGGGTCTTTGAGTTCATAGAGTGCTTGAACAGGCTGGGCATAAAAAATGGTATTGTGATAAATCCCGCCACCATCCTGGCCAAGGGTGATGGGCTTAAAGAGGGGCTCCTCTCATCAAGGCCAGGCTCACTCACCATCTCGTTTCCAAGTGTGAGAAAGGGGGTCTTTGAGAAACTCATGCCAGGGGTGGACTTTAAAGAGGCCCTCTCTATCGCCCTTGAACTTGCAGGGCTATTTAGGGAACACGGGTGTGGGGTACGCGTCTCAGGGCTTATCACAGGAATAAACCAAGACGAGGCCACATATTTTAGGTCATTTTGGATGAAGAAGGGCATTCCCTCATGGGTGAGGGAGTGCCACTCAAGGGGCGGTCACCTCATGGGCCTCCTCCCAGTTTCAAAAGGAAAGGGTCTTAGACCAGATAGGTGTTGGCTCTTTGAAAACCACTGGTTCGTCTCATGGGATGGAAGGGTGCTCGCCTGTTGCCACGACCTCACAGGAGAGACATCCCTTGGAAATGTGGCAAGTGTGGGCCTTGAGGGAATCCTTTTAGAGAGAGAGGCCCGCATACGAGGGCGTTTCCCACACTTTCCCCTCTGCAATGTGTGTGATGAGCCCCTAAAGGACCCTCCAGCGCGCATAAGGCGATCCTTTTTAAGGTTGGTAGAGAAAAAGAGAAATAGGAAGGGGGGTGAGTTGATGTGAAACCCTGGCTTGTGTATGCGATAATATCCTTGGTCCTATATGGTTTTTGGGGCTTTTTCCCAAAGCTCTCTGTGCGAGAGATAGACCCCCTTAGCGCCCTCCTCTATGAGATAGTGGGCGCACTATTCGTAGGCCTTATGGTGCTACTTGGAACGGGTCCCAAGGTCCAGTTTACACCACCTGGGTTCTGGTTTGCCTTTTTTACAGGGGTCTCGGGCATGGTGGGGACACTCTTTTTCTTTAAGGCTGCAAAGGATGGCCCTATTTCAGTGGTGGTGAGTCTCACAGCCCTCTATCCCCTCATCACCATCATCCTTGCAGCCTTCCTCTTAAAAGAGCCTTTAACCCTGAGGCAACTTCTAGGAATGGGCCTTGCGCTAATCGCCATCTTCCTCATGAGCTCTTAGTGGCCCCACTCCTTGCCATGCTTCTTTAGGTAGATCCTAAGGACCGAGAGTGCCGCTGGGGTGATACCTGAGATGCGCGATGCCATACCCAGGGTCTCTGGTCTAGCGCGAGAGAGCTTTTCGCGCACCTCTCTTGAGAGACCAGGGATGGAAGAGTAGTCAAATCCTGGTGGGATGCGCTGCTCTTCCAGTTGCCTCAATTGTTGGATCTCCCGCTCCTGTCGCTCGATGTAGCCTGCGTATTTGACCTCAGTCTCCAGTTGGGCGAGTATCTCTTCGCCCGCCCCTTTGAGGAACTCATATCTCTCCTTTAATGTGTCGAGCCCCACCTCTGGACGCCTGAGTAATTCCTCGAGAGAGAGGGGGTTGTTTATGGGAGACGTCCCGATGGACTTTAGCCACTCATTGGTCTTTTGATTTGGATATAGGCGGATGGATCTTAGCTCCTCTCTCATGGCCTCAAGTGCCTTGCGCTTTTTCTCGAATCTCTCCCACGTCTCTTGGTCGATGAGGCCAAGACGCCTTCCAATGGGCATGAGCCTCATGTCTGCATTGTCCTCCCTCAGGAGGAGCCTGTACTCTGCCCTTGATGTGAACATCCTGTAGGGTTCTTTTGTGCCCTTTGTGACGAGATCGTCTATCAAGACACCTATGTAACCCTGGGAACGCCCTATTACTAAGGGCTCCTCCCCTTTTACCTGGAGTGCTGCATTTATACCAGCGATGAGGCCCTGTGCCGCTGCCTCTTCATAGCCACTTGTTCCGTTGATCTGGCCGGCAAAGAAGAGGCCTTCTACAAGGTGTGTCTCTAGTGTGGATTTGAGTTGTACGGGGTCGCTGTAGTCATATTCAATGGCATAGCCAGGACGCAGTATGAGTGCATTTTCAAGCCCTGGGATCGAGTGCACCATCTCTATCTGTACATCGATGGGGAGGCTTGTGGATATGCCATTGGGATAGACCTCAACAGTGTCTCTTCCCTCTGGTTCGAGAAAGATCTGGTGCCTGGGGCGGTCTGGGAATCGGTGTACCTTGTCCTCTATAGATGGGCAGTATCTCGCCCCGACCCCCTCGATTACACCAGTAAATAGGGGTGAGCGGTGGATGGCACGCCTTATGACCTCGTGGGTCTTTTGGGTGGTGTAGGTGATGTGACATGGGCGTTGTTCTACCTTCCTAGGACTGGATGCAAAGGAGAAAAAGGGTGGCGGGTCGTCTCCCTCCTGTATTTCAAGGCCTGAATAGTCGATGGTTTTGGCGTGGAGCCTTGGGGTGGTTCCAGTCTTTAGCCTGCCCATCTCAAAGCCAAGCGCTTTGATGGAACGAGAGAGCCTGTTTGATGGCGGGTCTCCCAGGCGGCCTGCTGGAAAGTTATGGAGTCCAATGTGTATGAGCCCCCTGAGAAACGTCCCAGTGGTCACTACCACAGTCTTACCGTGTATCTCCTGGCCCACAGTAGTCTCTATGCCAAAGACCCTGCCATCCTCAACGAGGAGTCGGCCCACCATGGCCTGGATGATGTCTAGGTGCGGTTGGTTCTCGAGGACCTGTTTCATCCTCATCCTGTAGTGTAATCGATCTGCCTGGGCGCGACGCGCCCTTACTGCTGGCCCTTTGGACATGTTTAGACGCCTGAACTGGATGCCAGTGGCGTCTATATTCTTGGCCATCTCGCCGCCAAGGGCGTCGATCTCCCTCACTAGGTGCCCTTTGGCGAGGCCACCGATTGCAGGGTTGCAGCTCATGGCCCCAATGCAATCGAGGTTTATGGTGATGACACAGGTAAGACAACCCATGCGCGCAGCAGCAAGTGCCGCTTCACAGCCTGCATGGCCAGCACCAATCACAATGACATCATAGACCTTTGGGTAGATGCTCATAGGACACTGGATTTTACTTTATGTTTTGAGGGTTCAGCAAGTGGTATACACTATAAAATGGTGCCTCTATATGCCAATGTCTGAATGTTTTACTCGATTCCGGGGTGTTATGCGTACATGGAGCATGGGAAGGGGCGGTCAATTAATGGGGTCTCCCAGGCTCGGGAGACCCCTCTAGCTACAAATCTTTTAGACTTGGATGGGGACAAGGAATCTTATCTGGTGTTCCTGTCCCGCTGCATCCTTGATTATGATCTCAGTGATACCTTGATCGTCCTCTTCCAATATTACCTGTTCAGGGGCCTTAATGTTGTGGTCGAGATCCCTACAGAAGATGGTTATGATCTCATTTTTTTTGTCATATTCTATCCCCAAAAACTCTAACTGCTCCGCCTCATCAAACTCCTTTACACTGGGTACAGCGATATGGATCAAGACCTTCTCGCTACCCTCCTTTACCTTATTTGAGAGACGACCTAAAAATTCCTCCCATTCACTCCTTTGTACGTCTTTTTGAGCCATTTTGTGCCTCCACAATTTATGAATTTATATTTTTTTTGAAATTAATAATAAAATAGGCACGGCCCTAGTAGTCGTCAACTCTACTTGGAGAGAGGTTCTCCACATTTTTAGGGAGTGATGATTTGTGGCGGGACATGTCATGGGCAGTCTTTAGATGGGCTTTTTGGTGCCCGGGGCGAGACTCGAACTCGCACGGAGCAAAGCCCCAAGGGATTTTAAGTCCCTTGTGTCTACCAATTCCACCACCCGGGCAACATTTGTAAAATAACCTAAAAAGGGCCCAGTGAAAAGGGTCAAGCCAGTTTATTGACGCCTTTATCTTTGTGTGTTAAAAGCCCGTGGAGTTCGAATATAGGGCCAATGAACTCGACCCAAGTGCCCTAGTGGGTGGCGATAGCCCAACTCCTTATTTTGACGGGGCACCTCAATAATTCCTATTGTCTTTATGGTGCGGCCTTAACCCTGTTCCATGGCGAGCAGGGTTTTTTCATTGCTTGTTTTGGGGAGGGTGAAGAAGTGGACATTAGCATTGCCATAATAATCGTTTTGGGGCTTCTGGCAGACTACCTCTTTCGTAAGATGCGACTCCCAGGGCTCGTTGGCATGCTCATAGTGGGCATCCTGGTGGGACCATACGTCTGGAACCTCATGGCCCCTGAGATGATGAAGGTCTCAGGGGACTTCAGGAAGATTGCACTAATAGTGATCCTATTGAGGGCCGGTTTTGAGTTGAGGCGCGATACCCTCAACCGTGTTGGCAGGGCAGCGCTTCTCATGAGTGCAATTCCAGCCATATTTGAGATCGTAGGTGTGGTCCTTGTGGCCCCGCCCCTCCTACACATCTCATACATAGAGGCCGCCATACTTGGCGCTATACTCGGTGCAGTCTCACCGGCAGTAGTGGTCCCACTCATGATAGATTTCATGGATAGGGGGCGCGGGGCCAAAAAGGGCATCCCAACCCTCATATTAGCGGCCTCATCTGTGGACGATGTGTTTGTGATCGTGCTCTTTTCCATCTTCCTCGGGATGTATGGGGGAGGGGATGTTAATATATGGCACAAGCTTGCGGAGATCCCTGTCTCCATAGGCCTTGGGATAGTCCTTGGCCTTATCCCTGGCTATCTCCTCTATATCCTCTTCACAAAGTATGACTGGCGGCCACCCAAGCGGACCTTGATGGTGCTCGGTGTGGCCATAGTACTCACCTGGATCGAAGAGGTGGTAGAGCCATACGTACCTGTTGCAAGCCTCCTCGGTGTAATGGCCATTGGTTTTATAATACTGGAAAAATCAGAGGCCATAGCACACCTGATCTCTCAAAAATTGAGAAAGCTCTGGGTCTTTGCAGAGTTACTGCTCTTTGTACTCGTTGGGGCACAGGTGAACATACACGTAGCCTGGGATGCTGGCCTTGCAGGCACCTTGGTGATCCTGGTGGGGCTTGCCTTCAGGAGTGTGGGGACCTATCTAAGCCTCCTTGGGACAAATCTCACCATGAGGGAGAGGCTCTTTTGCGTGGTGGCCTATATACCAAAGGCCACTGTGCAGGCAGCCATAGGCGCTGTGCCACTAGCGGCGGGTGTAAAGTCTGGTGAACTCATCTTGGCCATGGCAGTCCTTTCCATCCTACTGACAGCTCCCATAGGTGCCATAGGGATCATGTTTCTCGGCGAACGCATCCTGGACTATGGCGAACGCTCTCCCTATAAGTTCAAGGACCTGAGAGAAAAACTGGGGCTCCCCAGGGTGGGAGAGCGCATCAGGAACAAAAAGGATGGCACTGTGTGGAAGGTCATCGAAGAAAGAGAGGTGTGGCTCGACAGAGATGGGCGGCCTGTGCCTGCCATAGAATTTAGGATCTGGAATGAAAAATCTGCCAAAGGCCCAGGCACTGGCACCACCCAGAAGTTGACCTTCTGTGGAGAGTGTGGTGCCTTCACCGACGAGTGGGAGATACTCTACGACTTTTAGGCCACAGGTCTACCTCTCACTGAGTGGACAGCCTCACTCCTTGTGTCCTGGTAGGTTAAAGCTTGTGCAACTACCAGTGTCGCATGAATGTTGGGTAATATTTGGCCCGTCTCCAGTAGAGGCAGTAGTGCCACTTGCGCTACTACCTCCCGACATCTGGTAGTTGGTGGCACTCATGAGCTTATTACACTCTGGGCTCTGGCACTTGGGGCACCTTACAGCCTCCATCTCTTCCTTGTTCATGATGAGTAACTCAAATTCATAGTCACAGCTCTGGCACTTAAATTCGTGGATTGGCATCCTGACCTCCTACTTTTTTTCGTCTTAGATAATAAAAAAAGGGAGGTGGTCAAGCCCCCTCCCTTTTTTGTGACCTTATTGTGGGTACCTTATTTCGATGGTGACCCTTCTTAGAAGTAGACCTCAAAGGTCAGATAGGCATTGCTCATATGGTCCACTGGTGGGAACATCTGGGCATTCATGGGTGAATCGTCGAGTTCGCTAATGGCAATGGGTTTGCCTAGCCACATGCCACTACCCGTGTAGTTGAACCAGTAGTACTGGTAGCCTGCCCTGATGAAAGACTTGGCATACTTTGAAAGCGGTGTCTCTGGCAGATCCCAGATGAGGTACACCTCTCCCACATGACCACGGGTGGCGCGCTTGTCCATATATACGTCGTCTGATGCCTGGAGGAATGGCATCCAGTACTTGGAACCATAGTTGTACTCAAAGCCGAGCTTGGTGTGATACTGTTCGAAAGGTATCCTGGTACCCACATAGATGGACCATCCAGTCTTCTCGCTGAGCTTCTGGCCTGGGTTGGTGAGGAGGCTCACGCCTTCAAACATCTTCTGACCAGTCATGGGGTTGGTCAGGCCCTTGCTGCGTCCCCTGGGGTCTGTGATGCTCCAACCGAGGGATACGAAGTAGTCGATCCCCTGGTACTGATGCTGCCAGGTGGTACCGAGTTCCCAGATGTCGCCCAGGTTGGCAGTGGTGTTCACTCTGCCCATCTGGCCAGAGCCTGGATCAAACATAAATCCCTCTGGGAAATCCATGACATCTGCAGCCTTGAATGCCTGGATCACAAAGAGGAGATTCTCGTCTGGGTCATCCACTACATCCCACACAAATCCGTAAAAGTCTGTATCATCCAGTTGTGAATCCACTCCAAGCCCCTTGAATCCAGAATCGAAGCCACGGCCGTAACAGAAGCGGATCCTACCTGTAAATGGGACTGAATATTGATAACCGATGGTAGCTCCATCAAATGGGAGGTCGATGTTTCCAGTGGGGCTTGCCTGACGCTTGGTCAGCCCTTCCCTGAACTGTGAGGGGAGTGTGTGGGTAGTTGGACGGCGGCCAACTGAGAACCAGACTGGTAGGCCACCTATATTTGTCCAGTTTACATATGCCCTGTCGATGTAGAGACGACCATCGTCGGGCCTGATACCATAAGTAAAGTTGTTTACCAACAGATTGGCTGGAAAGACTCCGCCGCCAGATGTCACTTCTTGGGTGCTCATGCCCCATACCTTGTAGGCAGCTATTCTGCCCTTGAAGACGAGGTTCTCACTTGGTTTTACCTTGACATTCAAGCGGACCCTATTGGTATAGATGGTGTCGTTTTCATAGTCACGGCCACTACTCATAGTGGGCATCTGGCCATTTTGCATCTGCTGCATGATTTGGGCGTAATTGTAATATTGTGGCACTTCGACACGGGTGGAATCTAGGCGGAACCTGTAGTCACCCCATACCTGGAACCTGCCAACGCCATCCACTACAACACTGTCCACCTTGTCTGACAGGTCGTCCACTGTGTCGGCGATCTCTTCCTGTTGTTCAGCCTGTTTTGTCTGCACCTCCTTCAATTGCTGCTTGACCCTCTGGAGTTCCTTGCTCAGTTCTTCGATACGCTGGAGCAATTCATCCGTGCTAGGCCCTGCATAACCTCCCCCAAAGGCCATCTGGGGAATGACTAGACACAAAAACAAGACCCCAATGAGAAACTGTTTCATAGGTTAACCCCTCCGTATGATTTGTTTTTGCTGCAAGGATACCCCTTGCTTTTTTGGCCCCTGTACACTAATAAACGACTACAGATTGAGATTAATTAAAAACTAGCGTCTGTCAAGCGTTCTTTTATAAAATTTTAAGATAGTTAGAGATCAAATTTAGACAACGAAAATTAATATTTTTAGCTACCTAATAGAGTAAAAATCGTAGAATTATGGATTTTTCGAAAATTAGACGAGAAATTTGTGAAATATCCACCCTAATCTATAAGAGGGGGCTCATATCTGGCGGAGATGGAAATGTGAGCGTCAGGGTGTCTGGCACAGATCGTATTCTTGTTACCCCCAAGGGGGTGCACAAGGGCATGCTGAGACCAGATGAGCTCTCCCTTGTGGCCCTAGACGGGGGCCACGTTTCAGGCCCGCTGCCGAGCTCCGAGCTGGTACTACATCTGGAGGTCTATAGGAAAAGGGAAGATGTAAACGCCATTATCCATGCACACCCACCATGGACTACTGCGCTATATGTGGCAGGTAAGGCCGTGGATAGGCCCTTTATCCTCTCTGAGGCAGAGATGGTCCTAGGTAGGGTTGGAGTGGTTCCCTATCTGCCCCCTGGATCCACTGCTCTTGCCACCCATACAAGCAATGTACTAGAGGAGGCCAAGGTCTGTGTGCTACTCAACCATGGGGCAATCTCATGTGGAAAAGACCTCATGGAGGCCTTTATGCTCATGGAGTCCCTTGAAAACTGTGCCAAGATCACAGTGTTTACCCACCTTTTGGGTGGGCCTCAGGGCATGGTGAGCCAACCAGACTCCCCGTCCAATTCATAACTACCGCCTTGAAGAAGTGGCATATTTGAAAGGCCATGTCCAAATGGGAGGCCATAGACTACTGGACACCTAAGCCTTGAGAACCTATCTGCCAATAGAGTTTCTAAAAGGGAGTCGTTACTGTTGTCACTCAGTAAAATTTCGCCCACTGCGATGCCACTTACTTCCTCTAAGATACCTGTCTCCAAGAGTTGTGTAAGCATTCGGTCAATGCGATAGAGAGGTTCCCTGTGGTCCTCTATGGCGAGAATGACATCTTGGCCGTGGAGGTGGGGTTGAAGCCTGGTCCCAATAGAGGAGACGAGACAGCTCAGGTTTACAGGAAGGAGCCTACCCCTGGCCCTTCCTCCTATAAGGCGTTTTCCCTTAAGAGACGGAAAGGTAGCCCCCTTCAATATACTGGACAACGCCTCTAGCGACTCATCTGAAGTGTCCTTTAATGTATTTATCATAGGCCCATGGATCGAAGGGATATTTGCATTGAAGAGTAATATGTGGATCAATGAGACGTCACTAAAACCAAGCACCACAGGGTGTCTTTCTCTCTTCACTAACTGATCCACAACCATACCTGCCCACCTGAGTATCCCATAGCCGCCCCTGACTGCCCAGAGGAGATCAGTCTCGTCACTATTAAAGTGCATGAGAAAGCGCCTGGCCTCTAATACGTCATCCATTGCCAGATATGGGAGCTTGGAGGCGGGGGCGTGAACAATGCCCGCTTCCTCGATCTTTAGAAAGTGGAAGCGATCCTTCAAGATCTTCCAGTCCTCTTCTTCTATGACAGATGGACTTGAGGGCCAAAAGGCTATCACTCTAAGCGACCTTGACTCTTCTTTGTTAGGCATTAGTTTCTTCACAGAAAAAATCTCTATCCCAAAGGAGGTGCAATCAGGACCAGTATGACCCAGGGAAAGGACTATTACAAGATATTAGGCGTCTCGAAGGACGCTACACAAGAAGAGATAAAAAAGGCCTTTAGGAAATTGGCCTTAAAATATCACCCCGACCGTCACAAAGGGGACAAAGAGGCAGAAGAGCGTTTTAAGGAGATCAACGAGGCATATGCAGTATTGAGCGACCCTGAAAAGAGGCGCCAATACGACACGTTTGGCTCCCAAGAATTCCACCAGCACTTTACAAGAGAAGACATATTTAGAGACTTTGACTTTACCAACCTGTTCAAAGACCTGGGGATTGGTGGTGTTGGCTTCAGTAGGGTCTTCTTTAGTGGTGGAGGCGGACAGGGCTTTGGCCTAGACGATATCTTTAGTTCCATATTCGAGACAGAAAGGCCCAGAAAAGGGGGCTTTGGCTTTGGCGAGGCCACAGACTATACGGCAGTGAAGGGCCAAGATGTGGTCCTGGAGCTACCGCTCACCCTAAATGAGATGGTGAATGGTGGTAAAAAGGTGGTGGCCCTTAGGACCGGAGGGACACCTGAGAAGATCGCTGTAAAGGTCCCAAAGGGTATAGGACCAGGTAAGAAGATCCGCATACCTGGGAAAGGTGCCCAGGGACCTGGGGGAAGAGGTGACCTATATCTACTTGTGAAACTCGACCCAAGTGAGCCATACAAGATAGATGGCCTCGACTGGGAGCTGGAAAGGTCGATCCCATTTTCAGACGCATGTCTCGGTACCACCCTCAATGTCCCAATCTTCGACGGGAGCACCATTAGGCTAAAGGTCCCAGCAGGCACCCAGTGTGGACAGCGTTTTAGGCTAAAGGGTAAGGGACTCCCAGGAAAGTTTGGTATCCGTGGCGATGGCTATGTGAAGATCAAGGTCCAGGTACCAAGGTCGCTTTCAAAGGAACAGAGACGCTTGATAGAGGAGTTGAAGAAGATGGGTGTGTAACACCACTTGGACCGCTTATGGACAAGGATATGGGAGGGGGCGTTGAGTCGATTGCCCCCTCTCTCATATTCAACTTACTCGATCAATACTTAAAGTATTCCTTTGGCGTATTGTTAATGATGAATTTTACCGCCTCATATATGCACTGCCTTATGGCCTTTTCCATGGGGGTCTTGGCATAGGCATTAAGACCTCCACCAAGGGGTGTGGACCCCACAACTCCACCCAAGAGCCCACCTGCCGATATTGCAGAAGCCGTACCTTCCACACGGGTGGCTGCAAGCACTTCAGAGGTCTCCACATCGATCACCCTTATATCCATTGCCATGGATGTCTTCTTAAAGGCACCTGCAACGCCACCGAGGACTCCACCGAATAGGCCACCTACACCACCTCCTACTCCAGAGGTGCCTGGTTCCCAGCCGGTGACAGCGGCTACTACGAGGAGGTCTGCCTCTTTTATCTTGCCCTTTCGGGTACCTTTCTTGCCAGTATAGCCCTCTTCCCTAAGCCTCATCTCCTCTTCTATGGCCCCAAAGTCTTGGCGTTCGAGCACCCTGT
The DNA here is from genome assembly GCA_015494155.1 of Deltaproteobacteria bacterium. Lineage (GTDB taxonomy): Bacteria > Desulfobacterota > Dissulfuribacteria > Dissulfuribacterales > Dissulfuribacteraceae > WGBU01. The sequence continues at coordinate 14,238 of WGBU01000058.1, forward strand.
AACACTTGGTCTGTACGAGGCTTGTAATGAGCATGTCCCTAAGACCTGTAAGTGCGCCGCCCTCTTCCTGGATCTTAATGAGCGTTCCCCCAGGTCCAGAGATGGTGGTGGTGCCGCTGGCACCCACCTTCCAGTCAAAACGGGCCACAGCGATCTTGGCCTTTCCTGGGCAACTAAAAGACTGCTGTGCCATGGTGTTGTCCACGTGTGCCTGTGGTTGAACCATGGACTCGCACCCCACCATGGTGAAGACGCTTAAAAGACTTAAGAGCAATAAAAGCACCTGTTTTTTCTTCATGGAACCCTCCTTTTAAATTGTATTGATCAGCCCCCTTGGCTGGCGTCCCTTATAAATCTTTTCACCTCATCGACATCTGGCGGGAGGACCTTGAATCTCGACTTCTTTTCCTCGATGCCTTTTAGCCCAGGCGGCCTTTCTGGTTCTCTTCCTATGGCCTTTCTAACGGCCTCTGGGAATTTGGCCGGATGTGCTGTGGCCAGACAGACCACTGGACCTGGTGGCAATTCCTTGGAGAGGCGTTTGGCCGCTGCTACTCCTACTGCCGTGTGGGGGTCCAATACGTACTCGAAGCGTTTATAAAAGCTTCGTATGGTATCCACTGTCTCCGACTGGTCGATGGAGGCCGTAGAAAAGTCCTTTCTCACCCTGGGCATGAGGTGGTGGTCAATAGAAAAGGAGCCCTTTTCACTAAACTCCTTCATGGCCTCCAATACCTTGCGGCTATCTTGATCAAATAGGTAATAGAGGTATCTCTCAAAGTTGCTGGCCACCTGGATGTCCATGGAAGGACTGAGTGTGGGGATCACCTGGCCCCTCTCGTACCTGCCCTCAAGGATGAATCGAGTGAGGATGTTGTTCTCATTGGTGGCCAGGATGAGCCTGTCTATGAGGGAGTGCCCTGTGAGCCTCCTGGCGATGTAACCTGCAAATATATCTCCAAAGTTTCCAGTGGGCACAGAGAAGTGTACTGGTCCCTCAATACCCTGCGCCCTCAGTCTCAGGGCAGCGAATATGTAATAGACAACCTGGGCCAACACGCGGGCCCAATTTATGGAATTCACAGCACCGAGCCTAAAGCGCTCCTTAAACTCTATGTCGTTGAAGATGGCCTTTACCAAGGCCTGGCAGTCGTCAAAGGTCCCCTCTAT
>WGBU01000059.1 GCA_015494155.1 Deltaproteobacteria bacterium
AGCCCCCCTGTAGATGCCCTTGCGGATGAGGCAAACTTCCACTGTCCTGGAATGCGCTCTAGGGCAGCTTCGTCATTTAGGGGATAAAAGGACAAGATGGGGGATGACTGGTCCGGGCCGAGGAGTGCTGCGCCCACAAAGCACCTGTGGCCATTGGGGCATGGGCGTGGTATGCGGGCTATTGAAAGCCCTTTTACCACAGGCGCTACGAATGGGCCGTCTGACACCTGGTGCAGGCCTTCCTCCCAACCACCGGGGGTCCAGGAAATGACCCCTTTTTGGCCATTCGACTGGGTGAATTCGTCTAGGTCAAGCCATACAAGATATCCGGTCGCACCCTCCATGTATTGATCGTTGTCCACGACGATTAGGTCTGAGTCCCTAGAATCGACCATAATCTTTAGGGCTGCATGGCCCGTGTTGGCTATGAGGGAGACGAGCAGCCAGATGGTAAACAAAAGAGACCTTGGAAACAGATAGGTCTTATACATAATGGGCTCCTGCCTTTTTAGAGGTTGTGATATTCACATTATAATCACGTTTTACAAATTTTTCCTTAAAATGTGGTGGAAAACAGAAGATGAGGCGATCTATCTAGTGGCCAACGACACTTATTGCTATGGTACAATTCCCAGACTTTTTCTTTTCCACAATGAGCCTGCCTGACCCCTGCGTTGCAAGAAGCGCCGCAGCCTCTGCCACACTGGGGCTTCCCACTGCCTTTTTAGGGGCAGGCGATGGATTTGGGACATCTACCTTAGAGAGTTCCTCTTTTGAAAAGAAGATGATGGGACAAAAGAGGGCACGCGCCGCCTCGATAAGACCCTGTTCACCCCTCTTGGCATCGATGGAGGCAATTCCACCTATGAGACGTTGGTCCAATCCATGCATTGAAAACGTGTCTCTCACAAGCGACTCAATTTCATCCCTGCCTGTCCCACTGTTACAACCAATGCCCACATAGAAAAGGCGCCTTGCCCTAAGTATTAATGTCCTTTCTCGCCTGTGCGAGACCTGGCGTACCCCCCAGTTGTCTTCTTTAATCCCGAGGGGTGGGAGAAGGGTCACCAGATACAAAGTGCCCTTTTGGGGGCACGCTTCCTCTCCTCCGGCTAGCTCCTCTGAGGTGAGGATGATAAGTGGAGAGGTATCTCTACCTCCAAAGTATCTCTTTAAGATCCCAGCTCTATCCATGGCACAGACGGTTTGCCCCTCCAAGAGAGCCATATGGATGGTACGAAGCATATTTAGGTCTGAGATCTCGAGCGAGAGTTCCCGTGCAACATCATCCAGTGCAGGAAGGCCATTTACATCGGTTGCAGTGGTAATGACGGGTTGTGCGCCAATTGCCTGGGAGACCAACTTGGCAAGGCTATTGGCACCACCTAAGTGGCCAGAGAGAAGGCTTATGGCGAATTGCCCCCTTTCATCTACCACCACAATGGCAGGGTCTTTGGTCTTTGATTCCACGTAGTCCTTTATCCCGCGCACCACAATACCGCAGGCCATTACACAGACAATGCCCCTTGCCTCTTTAAAGGCCCTGGAGAAGAAATCGCGAATATTCGAGTAGCCCCTTGACCCAGGATATTCACAGGCAAGCCTCTCAGGGAGATAAAGGGCACCTTTAAGGGCGGATGCTACGGCCTGTGCTACCCGTGCACCCTGTCTTGTCACTGCAACACAGTAGATCATTTCCTGTAGCCGTGGGAAAAGTCGCTTGAATATAGCCTTGATTTGTTAGTAGCGTCTTTCTCCAAAAAGGGCCCAACCATGATAATGGCATGACGCGAGATACCTTCTTGCTTCACCACCTTTGAAATCTCGCCCAAGGTGGCCTCTATGATGCGTTCTCCTGGAAGGCCCAGCCTATAGCCTACTGCCACTGGGGCCTCTTTTCCATAGTGGGGCAAAAGGGCCTCCACCACCTGATCGATCCTGGCAATACTAAGATAGATGACCATGGATGCGCCAAGGGCTGCAATGCGTGAGAGGTCTTCCCTCTCTGGCACAGGGGTCCTCCCCTTTATCCTCGTAAATATGAGGGTCTGCGTCCTTTCGGGGAGGGTAAACTCGCGTCCTAGCCGTGCTGCCCCCAAAAATGCCGCTGTAACCCCTGGAACAACCTCATATGGTATGCCCAGTTTGTCTAGCTCCCTAAATTGCTCTTGTATGGCACCATATAGGGATGGGTCACCTGTATGGAGCCTTACCACGAGCCTTCCGCTACGCCAGCCACTCTCGATGTCCCGGACGATCTCTTCAAGGGTCATAGATGAGGTGTCCACTGCCTCAACCCCGTCCCTACACCAGCGTAACATCTCGGCTGGCACAAGAGAGCCTGCATAGAGCACCACATCTGCCCGTTCCAGTAGCCCCCTTCCCTTCACAGTAATGAGTTCGGGGTCCCCTGGTCCAGCCCCCACAAAATAGACCTTGTGGTTCAATTTTTCCCCCCAACCACGAGCCACACTGGATTTTGGGCCTTTAAAAACAGGCCTTCCCCTATGTTTCGCGAGCGATTTACCTGGATCTCCACCACCTCAAACGTAAGTCCAACCTCCTCCATGACATTACAGACGGTCCCAAGGGAACTCAACATTACACAAGAGACAACGATTTTACCACCTTGCTTCAATGCAGCCACACTCTTATTGAGGATCGGGCCAATGCCCTTGCCGCCTCCCCCCACAAATATCCTGTCTGGCCGAGGCAAAAGCTCCAGGGCACCAGGGGCCTCACCTTCTACAATTATCACATTTCGAACATCAAATTTTAATAAATTTTGGCGGATGACCTGAATCCTCTGGGGGTCCTTTTCCACTGCATAGATCTCACCCAGGGGGATGAACCTAGATGCCTCCACGGCTATGGAACCTGTCCCAGCCCCTATGTCCCACATACAGAGGTCGATGTCCATGAGTTCCAGCCGGGAGAGGACTACTGCCCGTACCTCTCGTTTTGTAATGGGCATCTTTTCATCTGTATAGACCTCTTCAGGCATCCCAAACCAAATACGCCTCCTACAAAAGGTGGCGTCGTCTGCATCCATGACGAGTACGACAAAATTGGGCTCGCGGAACTTTTCAGTCACTGCCTCACCGAGGCTAAACCACCTGACCTTCTCGTTTTCACCCCCAATGTCTTCCAACACACACATACTGGCACACTCAAACTCCCTAGAGAGCAGATACTCGGCTATGGTTGCTGGATTGTGTTGGGGATCTGTATAGACCCCGATCTTCTTATAGCGGGTGATGGCGTACTCAAGGGGCTTTAGTCCACGGCCATGGAGACTTATGATCCCTGCATCGTCCCAAGGGAGCTTCAACTTTGCAAACGCCGCCTGGGCAATGGAAACCCCAGGGTGGATCACACACCTGTCACGTCCGAGCTTCTCTACCAGGTTTTTTCCAATGCTAAAAAAAAGGGGATCGCCAGAAACCAATACCCCCACCCTCTTCTTGTAGCTCAACTGATCGATCTCCTTGATTGCATCGGAAATGGGGCGTTTCAATACCCTAAAGTCCTGTTTAAGCCCTTTTAATCTCTCTCTTAGCCTCTCGCTGGCGAAGAGGACGTCACAGGAATCAATAACCTCCAGTGCCTCCCACGAAATATGACACCTCGCACCCCCAGTGCCCACAATATGGATTGGTAAAGAACGTTTCATATCAAACACCTTGCCACAAAATTGTGCCGTCAAAATCTAATAGCTTATAAGTTATATTTATACTATTTTTGGTATATACCTTTAAATAATGAAGTGCAAGGTCTCCAATGTACCCAATCACACAAGAAAGACCATATTTCTTTAGGATATCAAGGGAATGTCGTGCTGTATTGGCAGAGCGCAACTCTTTCAAAACGGCAGGGTCCTTGGTCTCTTTTAATGCCATTTCGCATATTAGCCCCAGGTCTACCTCGCCCTGTGAGGCGTGTGTCTGGGGGAGTCCTTGAGCAATCTTCACGGCCTTCCCCCAAAAGGTATAGACGTGTGCCCATGAAAAACTGAACTTCGCCACCCACTCCATGGTAAATTTCACATAGTCTGCCATCTGACAGAAGGCGAGCTCGGGGACACCTGGATTCATTGAACGGGCAAAGGCGTCTGTAGTAGAGCCAGTAACGAGGTGCATCTCACGAATACCATTTGCCCTTGCGACTTTTAGCGCCGTATAGATGGTAGCCCTATAGGCCCCATGGGAAAAGGGTTTTACAAGCCCTGTAGTACCGAGGATCGAGATGCCTCCTACGATCCCAAGACGTGGATTTAGTGTCTGGGCTGCAAGCTCTTCCCCTCGCGGCACCCTGATTTCCACATCTACCCTGGATATCTGATGATCTGGCTGGCTGCCTAAGACGTCTTCTACTGCCCAATGGATCATATTTCGCGGCACTGGATTGATGGCCCACTGGCCAGGCTCTATGGCGAGGCCTGGGCGCGTAACCATGCCCACCCCCTTTCCACCTTTTATGTTGAGCGTATATTGCTGGTGGCCGTCGCCACTTCCATGAAAGAGGACTACCTTTGATTGGATCTCGGCCCCATGGGTACAGTCTGGATCGTCGCCACCATCTTTGACCACTGCGGCAATGGCCCCCGCACCTGTTACTTCAACACCTTTTATTGGTATAGAAATAGTACGCCCTCCTGGAAGGCGCACTGGCACAGTCTTAGGGGTAGTGCCTTTAAGGATGGCCTCGAGCGCTGCCCTTGTAGCCGCAGCGGCACATGTGCCAGTGGTGTATCCCCAGCGTAGCACCTTTCTCGATCCGGATTTGTTGATTTTGGTGGCCATAGGGCCATAGAACTATTCCAGATTCTGGATTACCACAAGGGATAGATATGGCATTTTTTCATCTTCATCCAAGGTGGATATGTCTTTGATTATCCCCTCCCCATCCAGGCCCAACCTCTTTATGACCACTGCCCTTTTTGTAAGCCCAAGGTCGTCAAGGGCCTTTCGAATGGAATCGAACTTCCTATAGGCCTTTAACACAAAGACCGTATCAGACCGCTCTAGGGCACCCCTTATCTCTCCCCCCCCATTGACACCAGAGACCACATAAAAGCCGCGCTCTCCCTGGGCAATGGGGGCATTCAGCCTTGCAGCAGCCGCATGATAAGAGGTGATGCCTGGTATGGTGATTATTTCCACATTGGGCTCCAAGGCCTTTACCTGTTTCATCAAGTGGCAGAAGGTGGAGTAGGTAAGGGGGTCTCCCAGGGTGATAAAGGCAACGTCTTTTCCCTCTCGCAAAAACTCCACGACCCTTTCTCCGTTGGCACGCCATGCCTCTACGAGCACCGCCTTATCCCTGGTCATGGGAAAGGGCAATCTTTCAACGGGGGTATCTTGAGCGAGGTGTGGGTCTACGATTTCTTTCGCAATACTGTATTCGTTTGAACTGGATGAAGCGGCAAAGACCTTGTCCACCTCTTTTAGTATTCTCACTGCCTTGAGGGTGATGAGTTCAGGGTCACCAGGGCCAATACCCACCCCGTAAAGTGTGCCAAGCGTGGTGCGTTTACATCCCATAATATGCTATTTCCCCTTTTCCATGAGCGCCTGGACGGCGAGTTGATTTACAATACTAGCTGCTACTGTTGAGCCACCCCTGGTCCCCACACAGGTGATATATGGTAGGCCAGATGCCATGAGCGCCTCTTTGGACTCCTTGGCCCCTACAAATCCTACAGGTGTCCCCACTACGAGCCTTGGGCGCCACATGCCTTCCTTGACCCGCTCTAGTAGCCTAAATAGGGCAGTAGGGGCATTACCTATGGCTACTATCCCCACATCTCTTGCCACGCCTATGTCGTCGATAAGGAGGTCCATTGAGGCAGCAGACCGGGTAATGTGCATCTTCTGGGCCAGTTCCCTGACCTCATCCATCGAGATGAGGGAAAAGGCATCTACGCCAAGGGCCCTTAGACGACCTGTTGTGATTCCAGCAAGGAGCATCTGTGTATCGGCCAGGACTGCCTTTCCCTCAAGGAGGGATTTCACCCCACACTCCACGGCACCAGGTGAAAAGTGCATGAGATTGTGAAATTCAAGGTCTCCTGTGGTGTGGATTGTACGCCTCACCACTGGCCACTCCAACCCATTAAAGCGGGCCTTATCCCGTGCCCCCACCTGTGAGTCAATGATCCTAAAACTCTCCTTCTCTATTGCCCCTGGGTCCATTAATGGGGTCATTTTTTTCCTCTCCTCACGTAGTCCACGAAGTTTTTTGCGATACTCAAATTGCTTGAAAAATGGAGGTGAACATAACTTGCCAAGACATTTCCTTCAAGGATGCCCCTGTCCCCTGCGGGCCTTCCCCGGGCATTGACCGTCTGATAGGCCTTCTTTTGGACGCCTCTCTCAGTGCCTTCATCTACCAGCTCTGAATAGTGAAATTCATGGCCCCTTGCCCTTGTTCCTGGACCTCCGAGTATGCAGTTTTCGAGCGCCATCACCTCTCTATAACCAAGAGACCTCATCCCTTGGAGCATCCTTACTGAAAAAGGCAGTGCACCTACCATGGGATAGAATGTACCATCTTGGGTATATATCCCCTTGCTTAGGTACATCATCCCACCACACTCGCCATAACATGGAATCCCCTCTTTTATGAGTGACCTCAAGGGGGCTACGATGTCTTGATTTTGTGAAAGGGCCTCTGCATAGAGTTCTGGATAGCCACCTCCAATATAGAGGGCGTCCATGGCTGGTAGTGAATGGTCGTGAATTGGGGAAAAAAAGGCCAGTTGTGCACCATTTTTCTCGAGCTGGGAGAGATTTTCCTCATAATAGAAGGAAAATGCCTCATCTCTGGGAATGCCTATGGTAACGGG
>WGBU01000060.1 GCA_015494155.1 Deltaproteobacteria bacterium
GCCACCCCTAGCGGGCCAGGCGGGATAGGAATCGTAAGAATAAGCGGCCCAGAGTCCTTATCTATCCTAAAATCCATCTTCAGGCCAAAGGCCAAGGTGGAAGCCTTTGAATCTCACCGCATGTACTATGGGAAGATAATCGACCCCCTCCACGACCATGAGGTGCTGGACGAGTGCATGGCCGTGTACTTGAAGGCGCCGAGGAGCTACACGCGTGAGGATGTCGTGGAGCTCCAAAGCCATAGCGGCTATGCAGTCTTAAAGCGTATCCTCGACCTTGTAAATCAACATGGTGCACGCCTTGCCCTCCCTGGTGAATTTACAAAAAGGGCCTTTTTGAACGGGAGGATCGACCTTTCACAGGCAGAGGCCTTGATGGAGCTCATTGAGGCACAAACAGAAGATGAAAGGCGCCTTGCCATCACAGGACTTCTGGGGACTGGCAAAGGCGAATTGGAGAGGCTCAGAGACGCCCTACTCTTTGTCCTCTCACACCTTGAAGTGGCAATTGATTTTCCAGACGAAGATGTGGAGATAGTGGACGAGGTGGCACTGGAGGAGCGACTGAGGCTGGAGGTCCTTCAGCCTATAGAGGAGCTCCTGGCCAGGTTCGAAAAGGGACGTATCTTCAGGGAAGGGGCACGGGTGGTCTTTGCCGGAAGGCCCAATGTGGGTAAGTCCAGTATCTTTAACGCAATCCTCGGAATGGGTAGGGTGATAGTGAGCCCTATACCTGGCACGACCAGGGATACCATTGAAGAGACTGTGGATATCGAGGGGCTTAGGGTCGTACTGGTTGACACCGCTGGCATTAGGGAGAGGCCCTCTTTGAGAGGGGGGGAGAAGGAGAAAGGCGGGGCAAGAGGTGGTGCCATTGAGGATATTGAGGCACTGGGCATAGAACTTTCTCTAAAGGAGCTTAGAAGAGCAAGCCTTGTCCTTGTGGTACTCGATCTGTCGGATGGACTTCTCCCTGAAGACATTGATCTCTTTTCACACCTCCCAGAAGAGACGCCATTTGTTGTGATCTTTAATAAGATGGACTTGGTCCCCTCCTGGAAAGAGAGGGTGGAAGAATTTGAGGGTGTACTTCGGGAAAAGAGCCCCATGTACCACAAGAAAAGGGCCTCTATTCCAGTCTCGGCAAAGGAGCGAACAGGGCTTGACGAGTTGAAGAGGACGATCTTTAAGACAATCGTTGGTGAAGATGCCATGGATGTGTTGAGGCAACATGCGTTCATCCCCAATCAACGTCAAAAAGAGTGCCTTAAAAGGGCCTTAACCTCTTCACAGGCAGCCATAGAAGGGCTTTCTACCAATAGACCCATGGAGATAGTGGCAATGGACGTTAGAGAGGCCATCTGCGCCCTTGATGAAATAACAGGGCGCGGGGTCCAGGGGGACCTTTTAGACAAGATATTTTCAACATTTTGCCTAGGCAAATAGTAAATAGCATTTGATTGGTGGAGGTTTTCGTGAAAAAAGGGTCAGGTTATTTGGGGTTTATTAGAGAGGTGGCACTGGGTGCCGGCGAGATCCTACGAGGGCTCTATGAGACTGGGGTCAAGATAGAGCACAAGGGTGAGATAGACCTTGTGACAGAGGCAGACAAGAGGAGTGAGGAATATATACTGGATCAGATCGCAAAGCGCGACCCTGGTGTCAAGGTCCTCTCAGAAGAGTTTCACAGTGCATACAGGCCCCCCACATGGGGCCTTGGGACGCCTGACATCGGTGATTGCTGGGTGATTGACCCCCTTGATGGCACTACCAACTTTGCCCACGGTTTTCCCTGGTTTGCTGTATCCATCTGTAGGTATGAGGGCGGAAGGCCTGTAGCAGGCGCAGTCTATCTCCCCATCCAGGATGAACTCTTCTTAGGGGAGATCGGTAAAGGGGCCTATTTAAACGACCAGTCAATCAGGGTCTCTGGCGAAAAGGAGCTCTCAAAGGCACTATTTGCCACGGGCTTTCCATATGATGTGCACGATAGGCCCAGGAATGTGGTGGCTGCCCTTGAGGCAATGCTCATAAGGGCGCAAGGAATCCGCAGGGCCGGGGCCGCTGCCATAGACATGGTGTATGTGGCATGTGGTCGTCTGGATGGATTTTGGGAGCAGAAATTAAAGCCCTGGGATACGGCAGCGGGTATGGTGATCCTTGAGGAGGCGGGTGGCAGGGTGAGTACATTCACCCTTGAGGAATACAGTCCGTTCATACCAGAGGTGCTTGCCACCAATGGACACCTGCATGAAGCAGCGGCGAGGGTCCTGGAAGAGTATTCCATCTGGAAGCACCCGAGAAATCCTGTCCCCACAGTGGATGTCATTATACGGCTTAATGGCGTGGTGGATCAGATTGTGCTCATAGAGAGAAAGAATCCGCCCCATGGTTGGGCCCTGCCTGGTGGTTTTGTGGACTATGGGGAGAACCTGGAAGAGGCTGCAAGGCGAGAGGCACAGGAGGAGACGGGTCTGGATGTGGAGTTGGCGTGGCAGCTTGGGAGCTATTCAGACCCAGCCAGGGATCCCAGGCTACATACCATCTCCACTGTGTTTGTGGCCGATGCAACCGGGGTCCCAAGGGGGGGTGACGATGCCAAGGTAGCCAGGGTCTTTGGCCTAGACGAGCTCCCAGAAAGACTCTGTTTCGATCATAGGGAGATACTGGAAGACTACAAGAGGAAGCTTTCTAGAGGTTAGGTGCAACTGTAAGGGAGGCTGTGCCACTTTTCGGGAGATCAACACGTTAGGTGAAATGCCCCTGCCACATCGGCTATCCCTTTTTGTCCCACCAGATCGTTGAATACCTTTACTGCACGCCCCGTTGGATATGCACGGCACTCTATGCCCAAGGCCTTTAGCTCTTCTAGAAGTCCGTGGGCAAGGCGCATGACACCAGAAGCTCCAAGGCCCACTACCAGGACCTTTGGGCTTGCCTGTACCACATCCTGGATGTCTGAAAGATGCAAGACATGTCCCTCTTTTCGCCACCAGTTGGGATACACTGTACCCATTATCACCTTGAGATCACTGGTATAGGTCTCCCCATCAATGGTCATTCTGCCAAAAGAATAGTGTTCTATTTTCATTTTAAGTACCTCTCCTCTCCGTCTATTTCATGTCCAATGGACTTATGACACCCAGTATATTCTTTTTTGCAATGTGGGTATAGATCATAGTGGTCTGTACATTTTTGTGCCCTAGTAGCTCTTGCACAGTCCTTATATCATAACCTTGTTCTAGTAAATGGGTGGCAAAGCTGTGCCTGAGGGTGTGGACAGAGGCCTGCTTGTGGATTTTGGCCTTTTTTAAGGCCTGTTTGAATGCCTTTTGCACACCAGTGGGGCTCAAGTGGTGCCTTCTGACCAGCATCGTCTTCGGATCCACTGAGAGCTTTGGTGAAGGAAATACCCAATACCAGGACCACTCCTTGCCTGCCTCTGGGTACTTTTTCTCAAGTGCATCAGGAAGCATCACCCCCGGTATGCCGCTTTTGCGGTCCTTCTCAAAGAGATCCTTCACCCTATCAAGGTGACTGTCAAGATCACCTTTTAAGGCCTCTGGCAAAAGGGTTACCCGGTCCTTCCCGCCCTTTCCGTGCCTTATGACAATGACGTTTCGGGCATAGTCTAGGTCTTTGATGCGCAGGCGGAGGGCCTCGTTGAGCCTAAGACCCCCTCCATACATCACTCGTCCCATTAAATTATAAACCCCTTTCATGTGGCCTAAGACTTTGCTCACCTCTTCCTTTGTGAGGACAGTGGGTAGCTTTCGGCGTTCTTTGGCACGTACGGCATCCACATATGGCTCTACATCTTTTTTCAATACATGGCGAAACATGAATATAAGCGCATTTAAAGCCTGATTTTGGGTAGATGGCGCGACCTTCCGCTCCACCACGAGATTCGTCAGGAAGTTTTGGAGATCCTCTCCGCTTACGGTCTCTGGTGATTTTGAGGTAAACTTAAAGAAGCGTTCAACCCAGGCAAGGTACGTCTGTTCCGTCCTGTAAGAGCGCCTTTTTAACCTGAGCCGCTTTTTCATCTCCAAAAGAGTCTTCTGCCATTTTTCTTCTGTACCTGCATCTGCACATTCCTTTTTTTGTTGAGATAGGAAGTAGTTGTAAAGTTTTATTGCCTCTCCTGCCTGCCTAACCTGCCATTCCTCGTATTGAGTTTCGATCTTGAGCAAAAAATCCTGCCCCTTTTTTCTTGTTATAACCTCACCAGACGCCGTATTTGTGACTTCAAGGGCCTTTTCAACCCATCGGATATAAAAAGGCAATGATTTAAATGGGATATTAAACTCTAGCAACAATTCTCTAAAACCGCTCAATATTGAATTAGTCAATCGCACCATTTCCGCATAAAATTCCTTTTTAAATTTTATTCATACTCCGTATTATCATATCATAAATACAATCTAAAAATCAAATTCTTTTTTTAAAAAATATGATTATTTATAAAACATATTGTTTCTTTTATTTTATTATAACACAATGAATATTTTTTTCGAATTCGATAGAACTTGTCACAAAATGAAAATTGTGTTACGAAAAAAATAATTTCCATGCGTGAATTAAGCACTGTCTAATAAAGGATATGTTCGGCAATATATATCGAATTGTGCTTGACGAATGACGTAAAAGATAATATCATTCATTTATGATAAAATCGTTTCGATGTAAAGATACGGAGAAGCTATTTAATGACATAGAGGTACCACGATTTAAAAATATCTCTCGAATAGCGAGA
>WGBU01000061.1 GCA_015494155.1 Deltaproteobacteria bacterium
GGCTAAACCTTAAAATAGTTGCCCACCTAAATGGCTTTGACAATAGTTAAAAACTGTTCTAGTACTTTTCACGAAAATCTTAACTCAAGGGTAAATCCATTGAAGGTACTGCTGGTCTATCCATACTTTCTCACAGAACGCGGTAAGGATTATGACGTAAGGCCCCTCCCTATTGGCCTAAACTATATTGGAGCCACCCTCATAGAGGCAGGCCACCAGGTTGAGATCCTCAATCTCCACGACTTTTCAGGGGACCTCAAGGCCCTGGCTAGACTATTCTCTAAAAAAGAGTTCGATGTCCTGGGGATCTCGATCTTTAATGGCAATCGATTTGGTGGCCTAGATTGCGCAAAGGTGGCAAAGGAGCTTTATCCAGGGGTGAAGGTGGTGTTCGGTGGTGTAGGGGCCACCTTCTTGTGGGACTTTTTCTTGAGGCATTTTCCATTCGTGGACTTTGTAATAAGGGGAGAGGGTGAAGAGACTTTCTTAGAACTTATTGATAATCTTGAATCTTATCCCACTGGCCCTCCAGATGACATCCTTTCACAGATAAAGGGGCTTTCGTTTAGGGCAAGAGACGGAGGCCTTTTGGCAACGCCAGACAGAGATTTTATAAAAGACTTAGACAGTCTCCCAGACCCATCAAAGTATTTCACGTTCCAGCACGTCCTTTCATCCAGGGGATGCCCTTGGAACTGTACCTTCTGCGGTTCGCCAAAGTTTTGGAAGAGACGCGTCAGATTTCATTCTCCAGACTATTTTGTGGGCCAGATAAAGCGCCTCTACGATAAGGGAGTGGATTTTTTCTATGTGTCAGACGATACATTCACCTTAAAAAAGGAGAGGGTGATCGAGATCTGTAAGGGCATCGTCGAACTCCATCTCGACATCTCCTGGTATGCCATATCAAGGGTGAATTGTGTAGATGAAGAGATCCTATACTGGATGAGGAGGGCAGGGTGCGTCCAGGTGAGCTACGGTGTGGAGAGTGGTTCAAAAGAGATCCGATCATATTTTAACAAAGGCATTACAGATGAAGAGATAAAGAAGGCCTTTAAACTCACGAGACGTTACGGAATGATGCCCAGGGCCTACTTCATCTATGGGGCGCAAGGGGACAGCAAAAAGACCATTGATCAATCCATTGCGCTCATTAAAGAGATAAAGCCCCTTTCTATGGTCTCATATATCCTCGACCTATATCCAGGGACAAAACTCTACGACGACTTTAAAAGGCGCCATAAGGTCACCGATGACATCTGGCTACAGCCCATAGAAGACTTGATGTATTTTGAAACCGATCCCAAAATGGACAGAGAAAGGGTCTTGTGGATGGGAAGACGTCTAAAAAAGGCCTTTTATTCCATGTTGCCCCAATTTATAGAATCGTTGAGATTTGAGGATCGGGAGGAATTGAGACCTGCATACGCCGGCCTACTGGCTCGCCTGGGCCTTACCTTCACCCATGGCGATTATGCTGAAAACCAATTAATAACCAATAAAGAACAGATTGCAGAATTTCTTTTTAGACGCTCCCTGGAATACTTTCCCAATCACGATGCTTACCTGGGCCTTGGGCTTCTCCTACAAAAAAGGCGTGATTTCAACGAATCCATTAAAATATTGAGGGAAGGCCATAAATTATTTCCAAATAGCAGTGACATATCCCTCTGCATGGGTGTAAATTATATGAATAAAGGTGAATTCAAAGAGGCATTAAAATACCTAGAACCACACAAAGGTAACCCACAGGTGGACCACTTTATCCGTATATGTCATGATAAGCTTGAGTGTTAATATATGACTACAAAGACAAGACTTTTAATCGTTTTTGTTTGCATCTTCATCTTGTTACAGATGAATGCCTATGCCCTCCAGGAACATGGGGCTACCGAAGGGCTCCTTGTACATCAAGGGGCACATATACTCTTTTTCCTTGCAATGTGTGACTTTTCCTATCGGATACTTAGGACACAGCTCTTTGCACCCTTGTCTAGAAAGTATCTCTTTGGGGGGTCTGTCCTATTGGCCTTGTGGAATCTTTGGGCATTTACAGGCCATATACTTGCATCTCGTTTCACAAATTCACCCCTGTCTCATCAGGTGGGTGATATTTTTGGGGGTAGATGGCACATCACCAGCATCACAGATCTCGCCTACTATATCTTAAAGATGGATGATCTCCTTTTGGCCCCTGCCATTTTGTTCTTTTTCCTTGCCTCAAGACAGATCATTAAGGAAATGGGTAAAAAATGACTATGAACTTACCCCATTTTCCCATCATGCTAACAGATATCGTAGGGTCCCTATTGGTGATCGTCTTCTCATACCTTATGGCAAAGAATTTTTTAAAATTGTTCAAAAGGGCACCACAGGATGCCCTGTGGGTATATCTATTTTGGTTTTCATCTGCACTTTTCATTTTTGGTCTATCCCGTTCTATGGGGCACATTGTCAAACACATCCTCTACTTTCTTGGCGACGAGGAGTATTGGTGGAAGATCGCCCCATATAGTGGGGCAGTAAATTCTATGGCAATGGTGGCTATGGCCGCCATAACCATGTTTTTCAGAAAGGTTCTGGTTATAATTCGAGAACTTGAACACCACCAACACAAGCTGGCAGAGACCTCCAAAGAGCTTGTGAGGCTCAATGAGCAGATGAATAGGCTTGTTGGTGAAAGGACCCGGTCTGAGATGGCACTCAGATTAGCACACGAGGTGAGGAACCCTACTACCATTATTGGGGGACTGCTCAGGAGGCTTTCAAAGAAGAACAACATAGATCAGGCAAAGCTGCGCGTCTCTTATCTGCCCAAGATGTTGGAACAGACCCGAAAACTGGAAGAGATAGTAGCCAGGTTTGAAGACGTCTTGTCGCACCAAATAACCAGCCTAGTGCTGCTGGACCTCAACAATATTGCCAAAAATTGTGTAGAGTCGCTTCTGCCCTCGGCCAGAAAAAAGGGGGTAAATCTCCACTTCACAGGTGTAGATGCACCATTATTCTTCAAAGGAAACAAGGAAATATTGGAGCTCAGTGTTCGCCATCTCATTGAAAACGCCATTGAGGTCTGCAAAAAGGGGGATTCTGTCAAAGTGAGTGCACAACCAGCACCAGATGGTGTGGCCCTTGTCGTTGAGGACACTGGCCCTGGCATATCAGGCGAGAGATTAGAACACATTTTGGACCCAAGATATGACGACGGTAGTAGTCAAAAAATCGGCTTTGGCCTACCATTTGTAAAACAGATAGTAGAAGAACATGGTGGCACACTCTCTATTGATAGTCAGGAGGGAAGGGGAACCGTAGTAAAGATAGAGTTCCCTACCTATCTTCCAGAAACCTAATGATAGCCTCTATTTCCATGGGGTGATCCACAATAAAAGCTGCTCCGTGTGCCAACAGTTCATCCCTGGTCCTAAAGCCCCATGTCACTCCACATGGTCTCATCCCAGCGCTCTTGGCGGTCTCCATGTCTATCTTGGTGTCGCCTACAAACAAGACCTCATGAGGGGCCCTTCCCATAGAATTGGCGATCCTCAAAGCGCCTGTTGGATCTGGTTTTCTCGGGCAACCCTCTCCCTCTCCAAGCACCAACTCAAACCTCCAGCGAGACAAAAAGGTATCCACACATGCCTTGGTAAAGTAGTGGGGCTTATTGGAAAAGACAGCCATTGGCACCCTTTGAAGGGTGAGGGCATCCAACAATTCCTCAATACCTGGGTAGGGCCGGGTATGTATTTTCCAGTTCGACCTATAATCTTTTATAAAGATATCGCGTAATAAGAGGATATTGTCCTTATTCTTCTCGTCTGGTGGAAGCACCTTTTCAGCCAATACTGTGGCACCCTCACCAACAAATTGTCTATAGGCAGATATTGGATATGTGGGATAGCCAAGAGACTTGAGTGCCCTGTTCATGGCCTCGCCGATGTCCCTTAGTGTATCAAGAAGGGTCCCATCCAGATCAAAGATCACTGCATTAAGTTTTTTGTTTTCAACCATATAGACCGATAGTAAAAAGTGGTGATCCACTATGTCAAGGAGGAAAAAAGGACTATGAGGTGTCATGACGTTGATTACAAGATCTTTGGCCACGATCTCCAGGTAGTGGAAGTAGAACTCGACCCTGGTGAAACAGTGATAGCAGAGGCTGGGGCCATGAACTGGATGGAAGAGGGCATAGAATTCGAGACAAAGATGGGGGATGGATCAGAGACCTCGTCAGGTTTCCTCTCGAAGGTCTTCAGTGCTGCAAAGAGGAGCATTGCCGGAGAATCTCTCTTCATGACCCACTTCACAAACCGTGGAATGGGAAAGCGGAGGGTAGCCTTTGCGGCTCCATATCCAGGACACATCGTCCCAGTGGACATGTCCAGGGTTGGAAAGGTCCTATTTTGCCAAAAGGATGCCTTCTTGTGCGCAGCATTGGGTACAAAGATAGACATTGCCTTTACACGGCGTTTGGGCACAGGCTTTTTCGGGGGTGAAGGGTTCATCCTTGAAAGGCTAGAAGGAGATGGCATGGCCTTTATCCACGCCGGTGGTACACTTGTAGAGAAGCGACTACGTGGCGAGACATTGAGGGTGGATACGGGTTGTATCGTCGCCTTCACCAAGGACATTGACTATTCCATAGAGATGATAGGGGGCCTAAAGTCCATGTTCTTCGGTGGAGAGGGTATGTTTTTGGCCACATTGAGAGGGGAAGGGACTGTCTACCTACAGAGTCTTCCATTTTCACGGCTCGCAGACCGTATCCTTGCAAATGCCCCACGGGCAGGAGGTAATCGTACTGGTGAAGGCTCTGTCCTTGGGGCATTGGGAGACCTCCTGGATGGAGACAACCGTTAATACGGCTTTGTTCTCACCTAGGGAGGTTGACTTAAAAAAACTTGACGTTTATTTAAAAAAATGGTATCCACCCCATGCCATTTGGATTTGAAATAATGCCCAGGTCGGGACGTGGCGCAGTCTGGGAGCGCACCTGAATGGGGTTCAGGGGGTCGGAGGTTCAAATCCTCTCGTCCCGACCAATTTAATCCTTATCTGAATTGGAGGGCGTGCCATGGGCGCAAGTTTATCAGCCGGCCTTACAGCCAATGAAGTGGTGTGTTCCCAGGGTGATTATACTGGAGAACACAGGGCACAGTGCCTTGGCACACATCTGCTAGTGGAATTGTGGAGTGCACCATTTCCAAAACTAGCAGATGCGAGACAAATACAGGAGATCCTTGGGAAAGCTGGGGCCTGTGAAAACAAATTGGGAAAGACTGAGTCGGCAGAGGTAAGGGTTCACCAATTCGACCCCTATGGTGTCTCTGGCACGGCTAGTAGCCCAATGGCTCACATACTCATCCACACATGGCCTGAAAATAGATATGCTGCGGTGGATATCTTCTCGCATGGACGGGACGAGGCCTACCTCGTGCTGGAGAGGATGAAGAAGGAACTCTGCCCAGAATATGTCTATGTACTTGAACTCCAGCGCGGCCAATTACTGGATATGGAGGACACTTGACTCGCTTTATTTGGTCCGAGCGAATCGGACCCGGATATATGCACTGCTATGAGGCAGAACTCCTTTACGAGGAACGGACACCGTTCCAGCACATGCTTCTATTCGACACACCTCTCTTTGGGCGCTGTCTAGTCCTTGACGGCATAGTCCAACTCACCCAAAAAGACGAATTCATCTATCATGAGATGTTCGTACACTGTCCATTCTTGGGGATGGATAATAGGCCCAAGTCGGTCCTGATAATCGGCGGCGCAGACGGTGGTGTCTTGAGGGAGGTTCAGGGCTATGAGGAAGTTGAGCGTATCGTACACGTAGAAATAGATGAGGCCGTGCTAAAGGCATGTCGAAAGTATCTCCCTGAGGTGTGTGGCAACTGGGATGACCCTAGAGTAGAGCTTGTAATTGGAGACGGTGCCAAGTACGTAAAAGAGGCCAAGGGGCGCGGAGACCGTTTTGACTGCATTTTGCTCGATTCCACAGACCCAATTGGTCCTGCCATAGTGCTTTTCGAACCACCATTTCACAAAGACCTCTTCGACATATTGAGCCCGGGCGGTGTCGTGGTGCGACAAAGCGGTCTTCCACTCACCATGCCCAAGGTCATGCCCTTTGTACTCAGGAGATTTCAAGATTTCTTCCCAAAGGTAGAGGTCTATAGGGCCCCTGTACCCACCTATGGAGATGAGATGGCATTCGTAGCGGCCAGCAAGTCAGAAGGTGGTATCTCTCAACCCCACATGGAAAAAAGGGGCCGCTTCTATAATCCTGATATACATAGGGCCGCCTTTGCACTCCCTACCTGGTGGCAAGAACTCATTGATGGATTTGAAGATACAGGAGAGGTACCTATAGATTCTCTCTATTAGAGCACGTCGTGAGGGCATGTGACCATGATTGCCTTCCTCACAGACTTTGGCCTAAGGGACCCATACGTAGGCATTGTAAAAGGGGTCATCCATTCCATAGCTCCAAATACGCATCTAATTGATATATCACATGATATATCGCCTGGAAACATTCGTGAGGCATCGATCATGCTCAAAATGTCCTATAAGTATTTCCCAAGGGGCACTGTATTTCTCGCTGTAGTAGATCCAGGGGTGGGTTCAAAGAGGCGAGGGCTTGCCTGTAAGATAGGCCACTGGTTCTTTGTAGGTCCTGACAATGGACTCTTTTCACACGTAATAAGGGAGGTTGGAGCGTGTGAGTGCCATGAGATTACAAACAATTCCCTATTATTAAATGATGTCAGCAGCACCTTTCATGCACGAGACGTCTTTGGCCCGGTAGCTGCCCACCTAGAAAATGGAATCCCTCTGGACCAGGTGGGGCCAAAGGCAGATGATTTCATCAGGCTTGATATAAAAGATGCCTTTTTTAGTGGAGAAAACATAACAGGAGAAATCGTATACTTCGACCGCTTTGGAAATGCAATCACTAATATCGACTCTAAGCTCATGGAAAGACTAGGCGCCAAGGCCTTACAAATAAAACTAAAGGACCACGATCTACCCTTAGTGACATGTTATGAAATGGGAAAGGACCTTTTAGCATTCGGGATTATTGGAAGTCATGGCTACCTCGAGATCTCTTCCTATCTTGAGAGTGCACAAATGCTTCTAGGCCTTGAGACTGGCGATCAGGTAGTGGTCGGTCCTATTTCTTTTTCTTGATTGCGCAGAGCAGATCAAAATTGTCGTCGGCGGCAAAATTCGATGGCGCTATGAACCCTCTTCGGTCCCACTTTACCTCGATCCCAATGGAGCTGTAACAGCGATACACATATTCTGAGCAGATGAATTCCTTGTCCTGTTTTATCCTCTCATATGCCTCTTTTGAAAATGGGATCTTTGAGGCCATGATTCGGGCAGCAATCCGGGCGATTTCATCCTTATCATACGGATACCCAAAGAGATCTACTGCAAACTGGGTTAGACGCTTCAATGCATCTTTGTTTACCTTGGATTCGAATTCTCTGTGCCGTATAATAGCGATTCCACCGTCATATGGATGGCCCTTGGAGTCGTAATCATTCAGATACTTAGAAAGTGGCACTGTTCTCACGCCAATAGGTTCAACACTCTCAAGTACCATGATCCTGTCGATCTCGTCCAATCTCAATATGAACCCCACATGACTCCAGATACTCCCCGTGGCCTGCTGAATCATGGTGGAAAAGAGCCCACTTCCAGAGCAGAGGAGGACGTCCCCGTTTTTAATCCTACGCCGTGCCCAACGTGCATAGGAATGGAATGCGTGGTTAGGGAACTCTTTTTGGCTTATAGACATAGATAGTCCCTCCTATTCCCACCATGTGAGTTGTCCCAACTCAAATTGGTGGCCCAATTCCTTTCTATAAGGATAACAGCGGACTGTAAAGCCGATCCTGCCGCTAGACAGGCACAGGATCTTTCCTGTAAAGACATGTATGGTCCCTTTGGACTCGTTTGATGGAAGTAGCGGTAGTGGACTACCGCCAGAGATATTTCCATGTTCGTCAAACCTGCCTATATAGGCCTCGACCCTCACCTCATCTGGCTTTAGACCGGCCAACTCCACCTCAGCCCTAATGGGAATCCTGTCTCCCACCTTGGGGGCACCCTTTGAAAGGAGTTCCACATTGACGATGTGCACTTTTGACCATGTGTCGAGCACCTTTCGCTTCCAACTACAAATCTCTTTGGTCTCCTTCCACCCATCCTTTGTCAGTAGGGCCCACCTGGAAAGCCCTGGCAGATAAAATTGATTGGAGTATTCCTCTACCATGCGGTTTGTATTGAAAAATGGACAGATGCTCTGTATGGAATTTTTTATCATCTCCACCCATTCATCAGGGACATTCTGGGTATTACGTTGATAGAAGAGTGGTATCACAGTATTTTCCAATAACTCATATAAAAGCCTACTCTCTACCTCATCTTGATAAATGGGGTCGTCATACTCTTCACCTGCCCCAATTGCCCATCCGTTGTTACCATTATATGCCTCTACCCACCACCCATCGAGGATACTGAGATTTATACCGCCATTAGCTGTGACCTTCATACCGCTGGTTCCACTGGCCTCAAGGGGGCGTCTTGGGGTATTTAGCCATACATCCACACCTTGCACCAGAAATCTCGCCACCTCGATGTCGTAGTTTTCTATAAAGACGATGTGCTTTCGAAACTCTGGCAAATTTGCCATCTGTACGATCTTGTGAATGAGTTCCTTACCCTCCTTGTCCTTTGGATGGGCCTTACCAGCAAAGATTATCTGTACTGGTCTCTCCTCGTTGGTGAGTATCCTCCTTAGACGGTCAACATCGTGGAAGAGGAGGGTTGCCCTCTTGTAGGTGGCAAAACGCCTTGCAAATCCAATAGTGAGTGCCTCTGGGTCAAGGACCTCGTCTGCCTCCTTGAGCTTGTAGCGAGGGGCACCCTTTTCCTCCAACTGTTTCTTGAGCCTATGCCGGGCAAAGGAGATAAGCCTGTCTCTAAGGCGCTCTTTGGAACGCCATATCTCGAAATTGGGTATCCCAGAGACCCTCTTCCAGATAGAGTGATTGGTGGGTTCGTCTATCCACCTTGAGCCAAGATAGCGTTGATAAAGCCTTGCCATCTCACTAGAGAGCCAACCGAGGGTGTGAATACCATTTGTTATGTGGGTGATGGGTACCTCATGCGTGGGGATGTTGGGCCATATGGCACTCCACATCCGCCTAGAGACCTCGCCGTGGAGCTTACTCACCCCATTTGTCTGAGATGCCATCTTTATGGCCAGTACTGCCATACAAAAGGGTTCGCCTGAATCGTTGGGATTTATTCTCCCAAGCCCTAGGAACTGGTACATTGAAATGCCAAGAGAGTCTGCAATCCTTTGAAAGTACCTCTGGATGAGTTCGGGTGGGAACCTGTCTATTCCAGCAGGAACCGGGGTATGGGTCGTAAATATGTTAGTGGCCCTCACGGCCTCCAGTGCCTCATCAAAGGCAAGATTCTCCTCTAGTCTCACTTCGAGTAGCCTTTCAATGGCCATGAAGGCAGAGTGCCCTTCATTCATATGGCATACTGTGGGGAGTTTACCCATGGCCTTCAAGGCACGTATGCCACCCATACCCAGGACGATCTCCTGTATGAGCCTGGTCTCGATATCGCCACCGTAGAGGTGTGATGTTATCTCGCGGTCGCCAGGGCGATTTTCTGGTATGTCGGTATCCAGAAGATAGATATTGACCCTGCCCACTGTGAGCTGCCATACCTTGGCCAAGACGTTTCTGTCGTCCATGGGGACTTCAACCAAGAGTGGACCACCACCTTGGGGGGCCTTAACGGGTCTGAGTGGCATCTTGTAAAAGTCATTGGTGGGGTATTTTTCAAGTTGCCATCCATCTGGATTGAGATACTGCGTAAGATATCCATGTTTATAGAGTAGCCCAACACCAGCAAGGGGCAGACCGAGATCACTTGCACTCTTCATGTGGTCGCCTGCAAGTATGCCAAGTCCACCTGAATATAGTGGCAGAGACTCGTGGAGGCCAAATTCTGCGGAAAAATAGGCGATAAGCCCCTTATTTCGCTTTGCCTTGTCGTACCACGTCTTGGCCGAGAGATAGCGGTTGAGCTCGGTGAGCACTGCATCCATACGCGCAAGGAAGACCTCATCATTGGCCAATTCCTCGAGTCGGGGCTGTTCAATGGTGCCTAGTAGGGACACGGGGTTGTGGTTACACTTTTCCCAACACTCCCTGTCCATATCTTCAAAGAGATAGATGGCATCAGGGGTCCATGTCCACCAAAGGTTATAAGCTATGTCTAGAAGCGGCCTCAGCTTTTCAGGTAGATTGGGTTCAATTGTGATCTCTTTTATGACTGGCATGAGGAATCCTTCAATACTATGTCTGAACGGTCTTCATCAAGGTCTACCACTACGATTCGATGGGACCTCTTTCCTGTGGATTGGTTGCCTTCGAAGAGTATAAAGTCTGCTAATGGGTCTTTAACCTTTTCCTGTATGAGTCTTCCAAGGGGTCTTGCACCATGTTTCTCATCATAACCATGTTCTATAAACCACTGCCTGGATCGTTGAGTCAATTGCACCTCTATCTTTTTTGCTGAGAGTTGTTCATTGAGTTCGTCTATAAATTTGTCCACAATCAGACCAATCACCTCGGTCTTAAGGGGTGAAAAAGATATTATTGCATCGAGCCTATTTCTAAATTCAGGACTGAAGTGTTCTCTTACCGCCGTCATCACCTCTTCCGCACCATTTTCTTCCCCCTTGGTGTGGGAAAATCCTATGCGATTTTTCTCTAGTTCCCTTGCACCGACATTTGAGGTCATGATGAGGATGGCATGTCTAAAGTCGGTCTTACGGCCTGTATTATCTGTGAGTGTGGCATAGTCCATTATCTGTAAGAGCACATTAAAGACGTCTGGATGGGCCTTTTCTATCTCGTCTAGGAGGACTACTGAGTGCGGGTTTTTCCTCACTGCCTCTGTGAGCAAACCACCTTGTTCGAACCCAACATAGCCAGGTGGGGCACCAATGAGTCTCGAGACTGAATGTTTTTCCATATACTCACTCATATCGAACCTGATAAACTGTGTACCCAATATGTTGGCGGTCTGCTTTGCGAGCTCTGTTTTTCCCACACCAGTAGGCCCTATGAAGAGGAAGGAGCCAATGGGGTGATCTGGGTGCCCCAGGCCAGCCTTTGCCCTCTTAATGGAACGGACCAACTGTTCTATTGCGTGGTCCTGACCAAAGACCTTCTTTTTCAAGAGGGGTTCAAGGTCTTTTATGCGGGAGAGATCGTTTTTTGTGAGGTGTCTAGAGGGTATCCTGGCAATCTTAGACACCACACGTTCAATGTGCCTCTGTGTCACGAGGCGCCTTTTGGGCATAGGCCCCTGGGCCTTTAGCTTTACCACAGCGGCCGCCTCATCTATCACATCTATGGCCTTGTCTGGAAGAAACCGGTCAGTGATATAGCGTGCAGAGAGTTCAGCAGCAGATTTCAGTGCACCCTCTGTAAACTTACAGTAGTGATATTGTTCATAATAACCTTTAATACCCTTAAGTATTTGGATGGTCTCAGAGACTGTAGGCTCCTTTATCTCTATCTTTTGAAACCGCCTTGTAAGTGCCCTGTCTTTTTCAAAGAAATTTCTATATTCTTCATACGTGGTGGTCCCTATGAAACGGATTTCACCTTCCTGCAATACGGGCTTTAAGATATTGGAGGCATCGAGTGAACCACCACTAGTAGCCCCTGCACCAACTATGGTGTGAATCTCGTCTATTACCAAGATGACCTTTTTTAGTTGCCTCAGCTCATTTATTATGTCCTTAATTCGCGCCTCAAATTCGCCCCTATACTTTGTACCTGCTATGAGCGCACCCATGTCCAGGGCGTACATCTCAAAGCCAGAAAGCTCTGCAGGCACCTCCATGGCCACGATCTTACGGGCAAGTCCTTCACAAAGTGCTGTCTTTCCAACCCCAGGTTCGCCTACAAATATGGGATTGTTTTTTCTGCGCCTCACCAAGACCTGCATGACCCTTTCGAGTTCCATCTCCCTGCCCACCAATGGATCGATCTTTCCATCGCGGGCCCTTTGGGTGAGGTTTATTGTATAGCGATCGAGTGCGGTATTTTCCTTCTTCTGTACTGACTTTTTTGGTTCAACAGGCCTCTGAGACTCCCTGGACTTCAATATGCCGTGGGAGATTGCCTCCAATATATCGACCCTGGAGATCCCCTCTTGTTTGAGGAAAAAGACCGCATAGGAGTCTTCTTCTGTCATGATGGCCGCCAAGAGGTCCCCAACCCCTGCCTCTTCTTTCCCAGCAGATTGTACATGCATAATGGTCTTTTGAAGCACCCTTTGAAGTGCCAGGGTGGGTTGGGGGGCCTCTGTCATGGTGGAAGACTTTTCCATGTGGGTCTGAAAGAAGTGCTCAAGTCTCTGTTTGAGCCTTTCAGGATCACCACCGCATGCACTGATTATGGAAGCTGCCTCTCCATGGTGCAGTATGGCATACAGCAAGTGCTCAATAGACAGGTATTCATGATGCCTGGCATGGGCCTCTCTCGCCGCTGCACCAAGCATTAGTTCCAAGTCTTTACTAATCATTCAAATCACTCCTTTTCCATAATTGCCCTTAGAGGAAACCCGGCGCTCCTGGCCCTAGAGTGGACTTGTTCGATCTTGGTCTCTGCAATCTCCTTTGGATAGCGCCCACATACGCCCGAGCCGGTATTGTGGACCAAGAGCATGATGCGAGTGGCCTCTGAAGGTGTTTTGTGGAATATGTCCTCAAGAATCCCAACAACGAAATCCATTGTAGTGTAATCGTCGTTCAATAGAATAACTTTATAGAGGGGAGGTTCATCTATAAGTTCGTCAATTTCTTCATCTAGTCCCCACCTCTCATCAATCTTTATATCGTCCATATCCAGCCTCCGGTTTAGGGATTTTTTTGTTTTGCTAATGGGTGAGTGCTATCAAAAATTCCCTATTACCTTTGGCTCCAAGAATTGGAGATTCAATATATCCAAGAACCCTAAGCCTAAGACTTTCTTCACTAAATTTTTTTATGTTTTCAATCACTTGCCTATGTAACCGTCCATCTCTAACAATGCCACCCTTGCCCACATGCTGAGGTCCGACCTCAAACTGGGGTTTTATAAGGGCCACTATTGAACCTTTTTCGCCGAGTAACCTTTGTGCCACTGGTAATATTAGTTTAAGAGAAATAAAGGAAACATCAATAACAATTATATCCGCCTTGGGAAATGGCAGTAAAGAGGGGTCAAAATAACGAAAATTTGTCCTCTCCACCACCAATACTCGTGGGTCCTGCCTGAGCTTCCAGTCCAGTTGTCCATATCCCACATCAATGGCTACAACTATTTCTGCGCCCTCTAGTAAGAGGCAATGGGTGAAACCGCCTGTGGAAGCACCTACATCGATACATTTCTTGCCCTTTACTCCTATGGAAAAGTAATCAATGGCCTTTTTTAACTTGAGCCCACCCCTGCTTACATATGGGCAGCCGTTTTCCAAGACCTCTACCTGGGCGTCTATATTCACCTGCCCCCCTGGCTTGTCGCGCAACTCGCCATTGACTCTCACTATTCCAGACATTATGAGCGCCTGCGCCTTTGAACGGGTAGGGGCAAGGCCTCGTTCCACCAATAGGACATCTAGGCGTTTTTTAGTAGCATTTCCAACCATTATTCCTTACAATTACACTTAAATAATAAGAAGGGGCGTTCCAATAGCAACCTATGTAATCAATACGGGTATTTTGCTTTTAACAAATTCAGCATATTATATAATGTCACATGCTGCAATTTTTACATTATAATTATTGATATCAATCGGTTATGAGAGGAGAAAACTGATGCCACTTGAAAAGAGCGATGTACTTGAGGCTTTAAAAAAGGTCGAAGATCCTGAACTCCACAAGAGCCTAGTAGAACTTGGAATGATTAAAGATCTAGAAATAAATGGTGATGCAGTAAGGGTCACAGTGGCGCTGACATTTGCTGGTTGTCCATTAAAGAGCAAGATCAGGCAAGATGTGGAGGAGGCCCTAAGATCGATCCAAGGGGTAGGGCACGTTGAGGTAGTGATGACCTCCATGACAAGCGAAGAACGGGCAAGGCTCTTTGGACAGGCCCCAACTGAGATGGAGGGAATAAAAGAGGTCAAAAAGATCGTTGCCATTGCTAGTGGCAAGGGAGGTGTAGGTAAATCCACGGTCTCTGTGAATCTTGCTGTAGCCCTAGCCAAAATTGGTGCAAGTACTGGCATCCTTGATGCAGACTTCCACGGACCAGACATACCTGTAATGCTGGGCATAGAAGAACGCCCTATTGGATCCAAAGGTATGTTACTACCCTTGGAGAAATATGGGATAAAGGTGATGTCCACTGCAACATTGGCAGGGGAGGGGGTACCGATAGTATGGCGCGGCCCTTTGGTGAATAAGGCAATCAAGGAGTTTCTGGGGAAGGTAAAATGGGGGAAGCTGGACTTTCTCGTGATCGATCTTCCACCAGGGACCGGAGATGCAGTCATCACTATCACCAAGTCCATTCCACTGGACGGTGTAATTGTAGTTACTACACCCCAAAAGGTGGCGATATCCGATGTAAGGAGGGCCATGGGGCTCTTTAAAGGGCAGGGGATTCCCATTTGGGGCATAGTAGAAAATATGTCATACTTGAAGTTGCCAGGAGACGATAAAGGTAAGATGGACATATTTGGGTCCGGTGGAGGGGAAAAACTTGCCAAGGCCTTTAAGGTAGATCTCTTGGCACAAATTCCCCTGGATCCGCAGATCCGAATAGGTGGTGACAATGGCAGGCCAGTGGCCATTGAACGAAATGAGGTCTCTGAACCATTTTACGAAATGGCGGAAAAGATTAAGGAGAAATTCATTTAAAAAGGTGATCAAAGAATGGGTATCGTAAATAAAGGGGTGAGTCATGAGGAGCTTTGTAACCTTATAATCCCGAATCTTCCCATTGGATTTGTGGCCATTGATACAAATGGAAAGATCATTGAATTCAACAAAGAGGCACAAGAACTTACTGGTTATTCCAGGGAAGAGACCATTGGCAGGGATTGTAAAGAAATCCTAAAGAGTACGCTTTGCGATGCCAATTGTCCCCTCTCGAAGGACTATTCTCAGAACAAGATCCAAAAGGAAGATACCTATCTACAGGGTAAGAACGGTGAGAAGATACCAGTCACCATCACCATCACCCCAATCCTCGACAGTCAAGGGCGGCAATATGGTATCATTGAACTCCTTAGAGACAGGCGTGAACAACAAAAACTTGAGAAACACCGCGACATTTTAATATCCATGTTTGCCCATGACCTAAAGGCCCCTGTGGCAATTGCAGGGGGCTTTGTCTCGCGTCTCCTCCATGGAAAGGCAGGCGAGCTCAATGATAAACAACGTGTATATCTTGAGGCCGTTTACAAGGAGATACAAAGACTGGAGAACTATATCCACACAATCCTGGAGATCTTAAGACTTGAGGCAGGAAAGGTACCGCTCTCACTGGAAGAGTGTAGCCTAGAGGAGGTGGTTGAAGACGTCATCGATGGCCTAAGTGTAAAGGCCTCTGAAAAGAACATCTCAATCCGATCTGAATTACCAGACCATGTCACTATAATTAAGGCAGATTCAAAACAACTTCAACGGGCCATCACCAATCTCTTGGACAATGCCATAAAGTTTTCCCCTAAAGATTCCGAAGTCCATATCAGGGTCAAGGCCCTGGACGATTCAGTGATCGTAGAGATAGAGGATCAGGGTCCTGGAATCAATGAAGAGGACTTACCCCATGTGTTTGACCCATTCTTTAAGGGTAAAAAGCAACTAAAAGAGAAAGATTCCAAACAGGGATCTGGTCTTGGACTAGCTATTGTAAAGAGCATAGTTGAAGCGCATGGTGGTGAGGTGTGGGTGAAGAACAGGGAAAAAGGTGGCACAAAATTCTGGTTCAAAATACCACGTCAGGGAGTAGGAAATGATGCCCAATAACAGAAAAATCGAACTTGTAGACAATGAGGATCTTCAGCACACACTGAGATTCATATTAAAGAGGGGAAAGAAGGAGAATGTATATGATCTTACGGTCATATTGGTGACTGTAGACCCAAAGTGTATTGAAAGTGAAAAAGAGCTAAATAGGGCTATCGAATTTATCGAGTCTGATGGCATTAATACGATAAAACGGATAA
Organism: Deltaproteobacteria bacterium; assembly: GCA_015494155.1. Taxonomy (GTDB): domain Bacteria; phylum Desulfobacterota; class Dissulfuribacteria; order Dissulfuribacterales; family Dissulfuribacteraceae; genus WGBU01. The sequence continues at coordinate 16,276 of WGBU01000061.1, forward strand.
TTAGAGAAAAAGATGAACTCTTTACTTTAAACAATACCACTATTCTCGTTTGGCTCAAACACACCCATGAGGCTGGGGCAGATTTTGTGGCAAATCGAATCAAGAGGACATTGACCACCATCTCTAAGGACAAGCTAGGACACGAACTTTATTTCTTAGTTGGAACTTATAGTGAATCCACAGCCCTGGACGTCAGTGTTGAGGAGATTTCGAGGATGCTCGCTTCAGACCTTAAGATGGAAGAAAATTGCCAGACATTCTTTCTAAATCGGCTGAAACTTGAGTGTGGCACAAAACTTGGACCAGTCTTTTCCATGGGCCTAAGAGATGCATCCAAAGACCTAATCAAAAAAGAGCTCAACAGGTTTGGCTATGAACTTGAAACAATCTCAAGGCAAGAGGATTTAATTAAGAATTTTGGAGACCTCAGTCACAATTCAGTACTCGTTATGGGGCAGGAGATGAGCGGGAAAGAAATCGAATTAGCAGTAAAAAAAATACGGCAAAACAGAATGTTAGACTGCGTTTTTTTACTTATTTATAATGATGAAACAGAAGATATTGAAGATCTCATAAATGGTACGATTCTTAGACCAGAAAAAGATACATCGGGTCAAGAACTCATTAAACACATCCTGATTGGCTATCAGATGTCTCTTTTAAAGACCATCACAAAAATGCAGGCGACATACCATTCACTCCTCGAGTCCATAAGGGCGACATCCCACAAGTTGAACCAGCCACTTCAAATCATAATGGGAAAGGCCGAGCTTGCCTCCTATGGGCTCATAGACCAAAAGGACCTCTCAAAGGTATTTTCAGAGATCAAGAAAAATGTGTTGTTGGTCTCTGATATAAATACAAAGATTGCCCGTATAGCATCTGGGCAGAATTAATCGTATTTAATCCCCTAAAATGACAAAATATTTCTACGACAGACCTATTTACTCGCCCCATTTTGAAATTTTACATAATATATATTATGCGACACTCACTTGATAGAAGAATTGCTCCCCAATATCGAGGAAATAAGGCCAGTCTCCAGGGAAGTTGTCGAACTTCGTCTGACAATTGGAGCACAAGAGACCCGGAGGAAAAGGCCAAGAGAGAGGCCAGAGTTGCCCAATGAAATGAAAGGTGACTTATAATATAAGAAAAAAAAGAGACCAGTTGGTCTCTTTTTAAGACAGATTTCTCAGGCCCCTTGCCCGGGTTCAAGGGGCCCAAGCCATGGTTTGGGAGGAGGAACTATCCTAAGTCCTTGAGGAGGTCAGCCATCATCTTGTCTGCCACGCGGCCCTCATCTACCTGATAAGTACCTTGCTGGACCTGTTGTTTCAGGGCCTCTACCTTGGCTGTCCTATCAGGTTGAGAGACATTCATGGCGCTATTTACCTGCTGCATAAGCCGTGAGCCTGATGACAGGTCTACCTTGTCACTTGACTGAGGCTGCTGCTGTACATCCTGTTGGTTCTGTACCTGCTGCTGTCCCTGTACAGCCTGGGCCTGATTCAGATATGATTCGAGCAACTTTTGATGTGTATCGTTGATCTTCATGATACTACCCCTACTTGTCTACAATTTTCTCTATCTTGGAATAGACCTTCATGATAAGGTTTTCCGTATCCTTTGAGGACAATTCCTTAATAACTTCCCCTTTCTGGGGATCGATTACACGAAATTTTAATCCCTTTTCTCCGCTGGTGCTACCACTTATATCCAGTGTTCCGCCCAACTCTTCGCTCACCTTTTCGGCCAGAAAGGCCTGTATTCTTGGGTCTTGTAATTCCTGGCCATGCACCTTGGCGATTATATCGCTAGCCACCTTCTGGGTTATAAGCTTTCTTTTGGCCTCACTAGATATATTCACCACATCTGGGGAATACTTTGCACCATCCGATTCGAGCTTTATGACGCTCTTTTTGCCTATGCGTTGTCCATAGGCTCGGATGACATTTTGTATCTGATATGGTGAAACATTCATAAGCCAAACCCTTTTAAAAGAGGATCTCTTTCTCTTTTGTAACTTTTATCGACAGGGATGCAAGAAGACTTTAATATTTTTTTAGGATATTTTCTTTTTTTATCCTAATGCCTATAGAGTTTCATGAAGGCCCTTTCTGCTGGTGTCTGGGCGAAAGGGCCTAAGAGTGGACGAAAAATGTATTTCTGATCTTACGATACAGCGTCCTGAAGTTTAGAGCCTGCCTTAAATTTTGGCACCTTCTTAGCTGGTATCTCAATCTTTTTCCCAGTACTGGGGTTGCGCCCAGTCCTGGCCTTTCTCTCTGCTACATAGAAGGTCCCAAAACCAACCAGTGTAACCCTATCTCCTGATTCAAGGGCCTCAGTAACCGCTTGAAGGAAGCCGTTTAAGGCCTTTTCAGCCACACTCTTGGAGATATTGGCCGTCTCTGCGATACGGTCGATAAGTTGTCCCTTGTTCATCTTGCCCTCCCTAATCTATTATTTTCTACCAGCTTACTGCTGGGATACGGCTACTCCTAGATTCTGGCCATCTTAGCCCTCAACGGCCCCTATTCTCGTGGGATGCCATCCTCGCTTCCGCGTCTAGCAATCGTCCCTTGGTCAGTGTCGATCCAAATTCTATTTTTGTGGCAAGACATGCCTGGCTAGGCCTATCTGCGGTTACCAGTCTATATTTATTAGACTCACACCGAATTTCCTCCTTTGTCAAGAAAAAATCGGCCAATGGTGTCAAAATGTTTAGCTTTTTTATGGCATTCAATCCAGGACGATCTTTTTTTAGATCGTCATATTGTGTACCATCAAGTATGTGATGTACTGCCACCCCATCCATTCTTTTCTTTAATTTCATATACATATAAAGCTTACACCAATAACATCGACGTCTCGTATTCGACCTCACCTCAAGATATGACAAGGGCTCCCACTGGATAGACTCTATATGAACACCAAGCTGTGAAGAGATCTTCTCGATCCAGAGTCTATCTTCCTGAGTTACAAACTCTGAATCCATGAAAACAGGGATAACTCCTCCCCTTCCCTTCACCTCTAATGACTGAAAAAGTAGAAAAGTACTATCGACCCCTCCAGAGACCCCTATTGCAATGGGTGTATCGAGTCTGTGGAGAAATTGCCTCAGGGCGTCCAGCTTTTTTGACATCAACCCTCTACTGTAGGAAGTGGTGCCTGGGCCTCAGTGAGCAGGAACTGCCCCTCTTCGATCCACTTCTTTAGTTTAGAGGCAATTTCCTTAGCACGGGCATAGCTGGATAGAGGCGACGTTGGGACCTCTTTTCCATTCACCCTTATGGACCCACTCCTCAATTCCTTGTAGGTCACCTCAGCAAGGGGCTTTCCTTTACCCATGGGGTAGTCGAGTCCATAATCTACCACCTGAGTGACGATGTCTTCGTCTGATACACCAGTGTACATGGCTATCTCTTCATTCAAGATGGGTATGGGTACCCCAATCCCAACAGCCAAGGAACAGCCATAGCCAAGAATGCTTACACCCACCAAGTATCTGGAATTCATTCCCTTTAGGTCACCTAGCACCATGAGTGTGCCAGATGGACGCTTTGGAATACCCTTTTCGGTCCGCGGTACATCTGGATTGTGTTGGGTACCGTGGGACACAATATAGCCTATCCCACCGCCCAAGAATATGCGCGTACCCATGCCAATTGTCTTATAATAAGGATCATTAAAGAGGGGACTCAACTGACCTGAGGTACAATAATTGGCATTTCCCATTTTGGGTTTCAAGGTCCCCATGTATGTGTATATGGTCTTGGTTGTGACGTTTACAGCGCAGTTATAATTTTGATAGGCATTTCGAGGATTGCAGAGTTGGGCAAAGGGAAGGTCTTTAAGAGTGACCCTTTTTTCAAGGCGTTTCCTCGGATAACAATGCGTGCCATAGGCCTCTGCCTCTAAAAGGACTGGCTTTCCACTGACGAGGTCCTGGATCACGTGCCCTCCCCCGTATAGAAACTCACCTGGATAGACCTTGTTGAGTGGGTCGCCTTCCCTGGGCTCAGTACAGCCAATGTAAATATCCACTGCTGCAAGCCCTGCATATGCAGGCACCCCATTTAGCCATACCTTGGACGCCTTAATACCTGGTACACTGTGCCCAAAATTGATAAAGGCCCCAGAGGAACACATGGGGGAGAAAGTACCAGTAGTAACTACATCCACCTTTTTGGCCGCCTCTTTTTCCCCTTTTTCTCTCACTATCTCCACCATCTCATCGGCGGTCACCACTACAGCCTTGCCCTTTTTTATCTTCTCATTGATCTCCTGGATACTCTTTTGCACAGCGTACTTGGACATCCTCGACACCCCTTCTTCTTTTCAGTCTAAAACAGACACCACCTTGTGGCCCTTCTTCTCAATGGCCCTCACTATAGGTAAGAGATCTATTTTTTCAAGCCTTATATAGTGAATCTTTTTTTTGCTACTAGTTGCCTCCATACCCACGCTGATGACCTTGCCTCCAAACCTCCTGATTTCGGTTAGCACCTCTTCCAGATTACCCTCAGGCTCTTTGAGGATCACATCCAGCCTGGAACTCTCCTTCAAGAGCCCAAGAAATTGCAAAAAGGCAGAGAGTATATCGGTGGTGGTGATAATTCCAACCAGTGACCTCTTGTCCAAGACAGGTAGTCCGCCAATCTTAAACTCGTGGATCAATCGGGCAGCCGAATCGATACTGGAATTGGGGTCTGTGGTTATGGGGTTCAAGATCATGACGTCTTCCACAGTGAGATTGTCTAGGTTTTGGTGATAAAAATATTGTCTAAGATTGCTCTCTGTCACTAGCCCTACTAGTTCCCCATCCACTACCACAGGCAGATGACGTATGGAATGCTTGTACATGAGGTGTACTGCATCCCTTACCGATAGAGATGGCTCTATGGTAATAAGCCTTTTGGTCATCCAATTTTTAACCTTCATCTCCTACCCCCAAATAGGGATTTTATACCAACATCATAGTATTTGACAAAGCCTTATCAAGAAAAAGTTGACTTTCTTCTGATCTCTCTTTATTAAAGGGTACAAAAAAAAGGAGGAAATATGGCAAAACATAAAAAGATTGAGAGGAGGAGAGAGATCGAAAGGAGACGCAGGAGGAGGGCCAAGAGAAAAAAGCTTCGGGCAAAAGGACTACTCAAGGACTAGATCGCCCTTTTGCACCGGCCGCCAGGACCTTTTTCACCATCAGTAAGGCAGCACAGGCAGCACCAAAGCCATTGTCAACATTTACTACTGTGAGTCCCTGGGAACAGCTATTGAGCATGGTAAGGAGTGGGGAAATGCCATTAAAATGGGCACCATACCCCACGCTAGTGGGTACTCCTATTACAGGGCAACTGGCCATACCAGCGATAACCCCTGGCAGCACCCCATCCATCCCTGCTACGGCAATGATCACAGGTGCCTCTTGTATTGCTTGGAACTGGTCTGCCAGCCTGTGTATGCCCGCTACACCACAATCATATCGCCTTTCAACGGACACCCCATTTACCTCTAGGGTGATGGCGGCCTCCTCTGCCACTGGAATGTCAGATGTACCTGCTGTGAATATGGGGACAATTACCTGAGATGAATCCTCTGTGGTGCGCTCATACTGCGTATGTAATACCCTTGCCACTGGATTGTATTGAAGGAATGGGGCAAGCTCAAGTACCTGCCCAGCCTTTCCCTCATCTACCCTTGTCACCAGCACCGCTTGTCCCATGTCATGCATCCTCTTTGCAATGGATGCGATCTGGTTGGGGGTCTTATTCTCCCCATATATCGCCTCTGAGATGCCTTTTCGAAGGGATCTATGGTGATCTATCCTTGCCCACTCCAGATCTTCGTAGGGGATCGAAAGGAGTTTTGACGTGACTTCACCAATACCCAATCTGCCCTGCTTAAATTCTTCGAGTAATCTGTGGATGTAATCTTTCATTTTGTTATGAACACCTCAAAGATGGATAGAGAAACCAAAAAGCTCTTTGTAAGACAGAAGTTTACGTCTGTCACTAACCGATATGACCTTCTTAACACAGTGCTCAGCCTGGGCATAGACCACTTGTGGCGCATCCAAACAGCCAAGGCACTGTCCGACATCCCTCCTGGGCCTGTGCTCGATCTTTGTGCCGGCACCATCCCTTTGTCCATTGTGATAAACAGGCAGATAGGGCGTCCTGTGGTGGCCCTAGACTTTTGTCTGGACATGTTAATTTACGGGAAAGAGCGGATCAAGGGTGCCAGATGGGAGAAGGAGATTTCCTTTATACAAGGGGATGCCGAGGAGATACCTGCTAAAGAGCGTCATTTTGCAGGGGCAACCATAGCATTTGGCCTAAGGAACCTGGCCGATCCGCAACGTGGCCTCTTTGAGATGTACAGGGTCTTAAAACCAGGCGGGGTCCTGGCCATCTTAGAATTTTCAAGGCCACAAAACCCACTTTTCGCCACCCCCTATTTCTTCTATTTGGAAAAGATCCTTCCCATCATAGGCGGGATCGTATCTGGAGATAGAGAGGCCTATGAATATCTGGCCAGTTCAATAAAGGCCTTTCCGCCCCCACAGGAGGTGGCCAAAATGATGGAAAAAGCGGGTTTTAATCCGATATCGTTTAGGCCCATGACCTTTGGCATCGTGCACCTCTATGTTGGAAGACGCCCAGCCTGATCTTCTTTTAGTGTCCCCCTCTCTCCCAGAGAGATAGCCGTCCGAGCAAGTTCATCGGCGCGTTCGTTCATTGAATGGCCCGAGTGCCCTTTCACCCAAGACCATTCCACATCGTGTACTTTGATCAAGTCCCAAAGCCGCTTCCATAGGTCGGCATTTTTTACTAGTTGGTGATCCTTTTTACGCCATCCATTCTTTATCCACGAATGAATCCAGTTTGTTATACCATTTTTAAGATATTGAGAATCCACGTAGATACGTACTCGACATGGATACTTCAAGGCCTCGAGTGCCCTGATGGCCCCAAGTAGCTCCATTCGGTTGTTGGTAGTGTAAGACGAATAGCCCTGGATCTCCCGTTTGTGACCCTTGTATGTGAGTATTGCCCCATAGCCACCTGGACCTGGATTGCCGGAGCAGGCACCATCTGTATAGATTTCAACTACCTTGTCCGATTCCACAGGCAAAGCAACTACCACCGCCCTCAAAGAGCTTTTTCTTCACCCAAGTCATTCCATATTTGAATAGCTCGAGATCATCTGCCTCCAGGCGCTTTATGGTCTCTGGGTCCTCCATGTACCTATCCAGGTTTGGTCCCTCCAAGAAATAGCGTCTGAATGAATCCAAATCATAACAGCCCATGTAGAATATCTCTATCTGATCCGCAGTTAATTGGCCAACTCCAGCCCTGTTCTTGGCCTGGATAAGTTCGCTGAAGAGGTCATTCATCTCTATGTAGTCTGAAAGTCCTTCATGGTCTATCCATTCCTGTACAGTCCATTCGTGGCCATCTTTAAAACCCTTACAATCTGATTCCCTCACCACATAAAAGTACTCGTCGATTTCCCCTGTTTCACCATTTCGCTCTGCTATTCGAGCCAGTGGATATGTCCTACACGCCCCTGGTCTGTCTTCATACACCTTGCACCCCTTGCCCTCTTCTAGGAAGGGACACTTTAGGTATGCACCTTCCATCTTGACTGTTACAACAGGGACCCCTGTTCCAGGCCCAACGTGTACGCTTGTATATTGCTCTAGAAAAGACTTTGAATCCATATTGAGGGCCTTTTTTAGGCGGTAAATGTCGTACGGCATGAGAATGAGCGTTAAATCATAACAACACTGGGTAAAACACTCCTTTTGAGGTACACATGAAAAGGAAAACCTATCTCCCCGTCGAAGTTCCTTTGATGTGTCCAATACTGTCTCTACTTCCTTGGTCATGGCCTTATCTCCAATTGTGTTTTTTATACTAGGTTTGATAGCACCTGATTGGACACCATCCTCCCCCTCCTTGTGAGTCGAAGACGGTCTCCATCTATCAAGGCAAGTCCATCGTCAACAAGGAGTTTTAGAATTTTACCATAATAGGATAAGGGGTCCAGACCAAATCGTGCCTTAAGGCCACTTATTGACACACCCCGATTCATCCTCAATCCAATGACCACTGCCTCTCGAAATCTCTTCTCAGTATCGAGCTCTTCCTCCCATAAGACACCGGGCTTGGAGCCCAAATGGGTATTCATCCACCGCTTTGGTGGTAAAAAAGATACTGCCCCAGGCCCGATCCCCAAGTATGGCCTCGTCTCCCAGTAACCGATATTGTGTTGGCAAAAAGACCCAGGCCTCGCATAGTTTGATATCTCGTACTGGTAAAATCCCATCTTTGACAATTGCTCTTCTATGATCAAGGTGTATTCATACATCTGGTCGCTTTGATCCTCCACCAAGCCGGCTTTGCCATAGATGCCGTAGAATCTAGTCCCCTCCTCTATTGTGAGTTCATAGTAAGATACATGGCTGACCAGTTCCTTAATCGAATCCAGCTTCTCGAGGGTTTCCTCTAAATCCCCCTTGCTCTGCCCTGGCCATCCAAAGATAAGGTCTATATTTATCTCTTTAAAACCCACCTTCTGTGCAAGCCAAATGGCGTTTATTGCCTGCTGGACAGTATGAGGCCTTTCAAGGACCTTAAGCCCCTTTGCTGTTAGGTCCTGTACACCAATACTCAGCCGGCTAAATCCTAGACCCTTTAAGAGATAAAAGAGTGCCTCTGTGGAAGACTCTGGGTTGAGCTCGAAGGTAGCCTCTAGAGGGTCAGATTTGTCCCAAAAGTTCCTTTTTACCATAGAGACAAGTGCCTTGATGGCATCTAACGAGAGGACCGATGGGGTACCACCTCCAACATAAAAGGTATTGAGAAAAAAGGGATATTCCTCGTAGAGGCGAGACTTTGAGTCTATGTCTTGTCTTATGTATTCGATGTATGTTTTCTCAAGATTGGGGCTATGAGTTACGCTATAAAATGAACAATAGGGGCATTTTCTAGTACAAAATGGGACATGAACGTAGAGGCCCCCAACTAGACTATCACTCGTTTCCCTCTCCATCCTTTTTTCGTATGGCGACAAGGTCGCAGTAAAGACCTTTCTCTGGGCTAAATTCTTCTGGATAATGGGTACTCAAGAACTTAAGGAGCCTTTTTCTAATCGCCTTTGCAGTTGTCTCTTCCAGGAGTTCCATGAGGAGATCTTTACACGAGTCATGGTCGATGGCACGGATCATCTTTTTTATACGAGGGACCACAATGGCATTCATGCTCAACTCATCCACCTCCATCCCCAAGAGCACTGGTACGTACATGGGTTCTCCAGCCATCTCACCACATACGGCCACCTCTATTCCCTGGGAATGGGCTGCCTCTATGGTCTTATATAACATCCTCAGGATGGCGGGATGGAGCGGTTCATAGAGATGTGCCACCCTCTCGTTCACCCTGTCTATGGCCAGTGAATATTGTATGAGATCATTGGTCCCTATGCTAAAGAAGTCCACCTCTTGTGCCAATATGTCCGCCAACATGACTGCTGTGGGCACCTCGATCATGATACCCACCTTAATGCCCTCATCAAAGGCCATTTTTCTATCTCGCAATTCATCCATGGCCTCACGGAGTAAGGCCTTTGCCTGAAGGATCTCGCCACGGCCCGAGATGAGGGGAAGGAGTATCCTCACTTCACCCAGGGCACTGGCCCTTAAAATGGCTCTGAGTTGTGTCTTAAAGAGATCGGGCTCCTTTAGACACAACCTTATGGCACGAAGCCC
>WGBU01000062.1 GCA_015494155.1 Deltaproteobacteria bacterium
TACAGCCGTGCCGAAGGCTCTATGTAAAGGGAAAGAAGGGTAAAAAGGGGGCCTTTTTCTCCATGCTGGACCTAAATGCCCTGGAACTCCTACACGACCTATGGGCCGCTGGCATAAGATCGTTCAAAATCGAGGGGAGACTTCGTCCTGCCCACTACGTTTACCATGCTGTAAAGGCTGTAAAGACCATTTTAGAGGCCCCCAGGGGGGATAAAAAGGCCGCAGAAGAGGGAAAAAGGCTTATGGAGTTTGCACTAGGGAGATCCTCTTCCACTGGCTTCTTCTTAATTGATAAAAAGGGGGCTTCACCCCCTGTAAATCCCCATGTACCACCCAATACAGGCAAATATCTGGGCAAGATCATCCGCACTGGCAAGGGGCAATGTACCCTTTCCTCCAGTGTGGACCTTTTACCTGGTGATAGACTGAGATTCCTCTCTAGGGACGGAAATGCCCAGTGCGTTAAGAAGATAAAGGGTGCAGAAAGACTTAAGGATGGAAACTGGTCCATAAGCGGGACTGAACTTGAAGAGGCCTATAGAAATGGCCTCGTTTTTCTCACAGACAGAAAATCTCTTCCGTTTAAGCCTAAAAAGATAGAAAGGATCGCACTGGACAAGAGAAGGTTGACCACCTGTATAAAAGAGATCTCAAAACGAGCCATCGCCACACAACAACCTAAGGGTGCCTTGGGCACTCATACACCCAACGTATGGGTAAGGGTATCGAGTTCACGGGATATAGAGGCCCTCATGCATCTTAAGGAGATAAACGGGTTTTATCTCTGGCTCGATCCACATCTTTCAGCCAAGAGGGTACCCAGATTCAAGGTCCCTGTGACCTGGTTCATACCGCCAATAATCTACGAGAGGGACATCTCCCACTATAGACAGGCACTCGCCAGTGTCATAAAGGCGGGATACAGGTCTTTTCAAATAGCAAACCTTGGTGCCCTAGCCCTTTTTCAGAGAAAAAAGGGGCTTAACATATCTGGTTCATACCATCTCAATTGCATGAACTCCCTTGCACTGGAGGTCCTAGGAGACCTTGGGATGAGTGGGGTGGAGGTATCCATTGAATTGGACAAGGAGACCTTCAAAGAGATATTGACAAAATCTCCGAAGATCCCTGTGGACGTGGTGGCCTACGGGTATATCCCTCTCTTCACTACGAGACTGGCTCAACACCCATGGTTGAAACCAGGGGATGAATTGAAGAGCCCCAAGGGCGAAGAATTCCTGTGGCATGTAAGTGGTGGCGTGGGGCACCTTCTCTTCAAAAGGCCCTTTTCAAACCTCAGCGTCCTATGGAGGCTTAGGCACTTACCCATCAGGAGATGGGTGATTGATCTAAGTTTTGGGCCTCCTGGGTGGGTATTCAGGAGAAAGGGCGGTGGAAAGTCCATCTTTATGGGGCTAAAAGGCCCCCATAGGCGATTAAACCTGGAAACTGGGCTCTTCTAGTGATTTTTGTCCATATAGTGTCCTAGGCGCCCCTACACTGCCAATGCTAATTGTCCCTATCTTCTATAAATCGCAAGATGACCCTGTTTTTACCGTTCGGTCTCTTTACACTAAGGACCTTTACCTTGATGGTTACCTCTTTTCCCACCCCTTCTATGGGGTCAAGACCCTTGGGCATTGGGCCTGTTACCATGATGCAACCGGTTTCGTCCTCGATGGCCCAGTCACTCCGTGTAACCATGAATTGGCTACCATGGCCACACCCCTTCCAGCCTAGGAAACGCCCGCTAATAAGGCATTCTGTCCCTCCAGGGATAGACCCAGAGAGGATCTCTCCTATAGTCACCTGCCTAGGCCCATCTGGGTGAGATTTTTGACACGTCATGGTCCACGAAGTTGTGACAATAGTACAGGTCAATATGACCATAGTGACGAGAATAAGGGTCCTCATTGTACGCTATTCCTCCTCCTTGCCTCTTTTAGCTCTCTGACACGTCCCCAAAACTCCCTTTGGACCTCGATTGGGGCGCGCACCAGCACCTTTTCTACGACAGTTGGTATCCACCAGTCTGAGTAAAAGTTGTTGCTCAAAAGATATATCACGTAGTCGTCCCACACCTCTGGTGCAGGGTTCCAAAGCCCCATGGGACGTGGACCATAGGTGATATATTGATAACTTATTCCAGACGGAAAGTATAAGAGATAACAATATGCACGGTCAAATATGCTCTCCCAACTATCATAGTAATTGATCACAGGCACGTAGCTCCCCCTGGAGATCTCACTCCTGGCAACATAGATCTCATAGTCCTTGCCAGAATCCTTGGAGTCCGGGCTAAAAAAGCCATTGGGAGTAGTCTGCCCCATCCAGGGTGCGAACACGTCGTCGGGTTCAAGGATGTAGAGATCGAGGTCTGCACCAGATGGTCCACCAAACGGGTCTGTCCAATAGGCCTCTATTACAAAGTCACCCCTTACACCAGGGGCAGGGCTCGAATACTCATGACCGAGGAAGCCCTTTATGAATTTATACCAGTCTGAGATGCCCATGGACTCTGCCAGCGTCCTGTATTCGTCCAACTGGCTCTGGGTGAGGTCGTCCTGCATGGGTAGATTGATGGCAATTCCCTTGGCCCTATCCATATTCCCAGAACCGACCCCTGGGCCAAAGCTGTAAGGGGAGCTAAAATATCTATTTTCAACAATTACACTACCTACTATAAAATCCTTGAGCGCACTTGCACTCTCAAGAGAGACGCCTTGTGCCAAGAGTGCGTCTATAAAATCCAAGAGATCGCACACCCCCTTCATGGCCTCAAAGGCCTGGGTCCTCTCCCGTGCCCTTAGGATCGCCACTCCATTTGTACTCAACCTGCTCGATAGTTCCCTACCAAACCCATTAAGTAGTACCAGCAGGCGGCCTGTACCGTCTGTCTTCACAAGGCTCTTGGTGACACTTGCCATATTGTTGGGTGCCTTGGAATAATAGTCCACAAACGCCTCAACTATCACCTTACCCAAGGCCTTGCCATCCATATTAGGATTGGAGACCAATCTCCCCAATATGACATCGTATGGGTCTCCATCGCCAGGTTCTGTATTCTCTGAAAAGGTCACATAGTCAGCATACTCATATACGTGCCCAAGCACCTCTACCTGGGCCATGAGACACGCGTCGAATTCAATGAGATCGAAGTGGACGCCACCATCTTGAAGTGCCTGTCTCAATTCCTCAAGGGACA
>WGBU01000063.1 GCA_015494155.1 Deltaproteobacteria bacterium
AAAATGGATTCTTAGCTTTTTCACAAAAAATAACGTATTGAAACTAAAATGAATTTTGGAGGTATATGATATGCAGTTTGAAAAATTTACCCTTAAGTCGCAAGAGGCCCTTCAGGGTGCCCAGGCCTTGGCTGGTGAACTACAGCACCAGCAGATAGAGCCAGAGCACCTGTTGAAGGTCTTGATAGAACAGGAGGATGGTATTGTACCATCTATCTTGAAGAAGCTCGGCGTGGAGGTAGAGGCAGTAAAGGCCGAGCTAGAGGAGGCCCTAAAGTCCTATCCCAAGGTAAGCGGAGGGGGGGTACAGATATATCTATCTCCTACCCTGGGACAGATCCTCCAAAACGCCTTTTCCATTGCATCCAATATGAAGGATGAATATGTGAGCCAGGAGCACATCCTGCTCGCAATATTGGATGCCACCCATACAAAGGCAGCACAGGCCCTTCAGTCCAGAGGAGTCACAAAGGATGGGATACTGAAGGCCCTAACGAGCATCCGTGGCAACCAGAGGATAACAGACCCCAATCCAGAGGACAAATACCAGGCCTTGGAAAAATATGGAAAGGATCTCACAGCACTTGCGCGTCAGGGAAAGCTTGACCCAGTGATTGGTCGAGACGATGAGATAAGGCGCGTCATCCAGGTGCTCTCCAGGCGCACCAAGAACAACCCCGTTCTCATTGGAGAACCAGGTGTTGGTAAGACCGCCATTGTAGAAGGTCTTGCACAGAGGATCGTGGCTGGCGATATCCCAGAGACCTTGAGAGACAGGCGTATCGTGGCCCTTGACATGGGAGCACTGATTGCTGGCGCAAAATTTAGGGGAGAGTTTGAGGACAGGTTAAAGGCAGTGCTAAAAGAGGTATCCGAAAAACAGGGAGAGGTCATTCTATTTATAGACGAGATCCATACACTCGTTGGCGCAGGGGCAGCACAGGGCTCCATGGATGCATCCAATATGCTCAAGCCTGCCCTTGCAAGGGGTGAGCTCCACTGTATTGGTGCAACTACCATAGATGAATACAGAAAGTACATCGAGAAGGATGCGGCACTTGAGAGGCGTTTTCAGCCTGTCCTAGTGGAAGAACCTAGTGTGGAAGACACCATTGCCATTCTCCGTGGCCTAAAGGAGAAATATGAGGTGCACCATGGAGTGCGTATAAAAGACTCCGCTATTGTTGCTGCTGCAACCCTATCCCATCGTTACATCACTGATCGATTCCTCCCCGATAAGGCCATCGACCTGATAGACGAGGCAGCGGCAAAGCTCAGGATCGAAATAGACAGTCTCCCCTCAGAGATCGATGAGATCGAGCGGAAGATCATGCAGTTGGAGATCGAGAGGGAGGCACTAAAGAAGGAGTCCGATCCTGCGTCAAAAGAGCGTCTTGAAAAGATAGAAAAGGAGCTGGCAGACCTAAGAGAAGAGAGCGATGCCCTAAAAGCGCGTTGGAGCCAAGAGAAGGGCATTATACAAAAGATTAGAGAGATAAAGGAGCGAATAGACCAGTTGAGGATCGATGCAGAACGCTATCAGAGAGAGGGCGACCTCAACAAGGTGGCAGAGATCCTCTATGGCGAGATCCCAAAGCTTCAGAAGGAATTGGAGCAGGAGCAGGAGAGGTTAAAGGAGATCCAGAAGGATGGAAAGAGTATGCTCAAAGAGGAGGTGGATGCAGAGGATATTGCGGCCATCATCTCAAAGTGGACAGGAATACCTGTGTCCAAACTCCTTGAGGGCGAACGCGAAAAGCTCATCCACATGGAGGAGCGGCTCGGAGAACGCGTTGTCGGCCAGCACGAGGCCATAGTTGCCGTGTCCAATGCAGTAAGGCGCGCCCGTGCCGGTCTTCAGGACCCGAATCGGCCTATTGGCTCTTTCATATTCCTGGGCCCAACTGGTGTGGGTAAGACAGAGCTTGCCAGGGCACTGGCTGAGTTCATGTTCGACACCGAGCATGCCATGATTCGGATCGATATGAGTGAATACATGGAAAAGCATGCGGTGGCAAGGCTCATTGGTGCCCCTCCAGGCTATGTGGGCTATGAAGAGGGTGGTTACCTCACAGAGGCAGTGCGTCGTAGGCCCTACTCAGTGATCCTGTTTGACGAGATTGAAAAGGCACATCCTGATGTGTTCAACGTGTTGCTCCAGATATTGGACGACGGACGTCTTACTGATGGTAAAGGACGTACTGTGGATTTCAAAAACACCATAATCATCATGACGTCCAATATTGGGAGTGAGTTCATCCAGACGGTCCAGGATCACAAAGAGATGGAGCAAAAGGTCATGGAGGCCATGAAGCTCCACTTTAGGCCCGAGTTCCTGAACAGGGTGGATGACATAATAATCTTCCACGCCCTAACGAGAGAAGACCTCAAGAAGATAGTAGACATACAGATAAAGAGGCTCAAGGTGCGTCTCGCAGAGCACAACTTCGACATCGAACTTACAGACAGGGTGAAGACGTGGCTTGCAGAGGTAGGCTATGATCCTAACTATGGCGCAAGGCCGCTAAAGCGTGCAATACAGCGCTATATTGAAGACCCGCTGGCACTGAAGGTCCTTGAAGGTGCCTTCAAAGAGGGAGACAAGATCATAGTTGACCTCGATGAGAATAACCACGTGGAGTTTAGGCGCGGTTAAAGTGACAGACTCTGTGGACAATTAAAAGGGTCTAACTTAGGCCAAGGGGAGCAGATAACACCCCTTGGCCTTTTTTTATGATCTTTTTGGGGATTGGACCCATAAATGGCTTCAAACTTGACAAAGAGCCTTTTGGAGTTAGCTTTTCGATTAATGTGTCTTTCTGGCTAATTTGTTGCACTTCATAAGATTTCACCTGATTTAGGAGGCGAGTCACATGATAGATGTGGATCATGTCTCAATGAAGTATGGTAATTTTGAGGCAGTTAAGGATTGTAGTTTTACAGTGGACAAGGGTGAGATCGTAGGCCTTTTAGGTCCAAATGGGGCTGGCAAGACCACTATTATGAAGATCATCACCACTCAGATCTGCCCCAGCGATGGCACGGCACGGGTGGCTGGATTTGACTGCCAGTCCCATCCCAAGGAGGTGAGAAGGAATGTGGGTTTCCTCCCAGAGCAGGCCCCTCTCTATGACGATATGGAAGTGAGGGAGTACCTAGATTTTGTAGGACGGGGCAGGGGACTTTCTAGAAGACAACTAAAGGATCGGATAGGCTGGGTGAAAGACAGTTGTGGACTCTCAAAGGTATGGTGTAAGCCCATAGGTGAACTCTCTAAGGGATATCGCCAGAGGGTGGGCCTTGCACAGGCACTTATCCACGATCCGCCCTGTCTTGTCTTGGACGAACCTACAAGTGGGCTTGACCCGCTCCAGATCATCGAGATAAGAGACCTCATCAAAGAACTCTCCAAAGATAAGGCCATTCTCTATAGCTCCCACATCATTCAGGAGATCGTGGCCCTGAGTGACAGGGTGGTGATAATAAGCGATGGACAGATCAGGGCCGAAGGTACCCTCCCAGAACTTACCCAGAAGGTCAAAGAGACAACCAAGGTGGAGTTCACCATAGACGAACTCGCCAAGGCGCAGACCGATCTCGAAAAGGTCTTTACTACCCTGATCCATCACAATTGATTCAACTGCCATAGAGGCTCGAAGGGAGGTTTTCGCCATGAATGCGTTCTTACACATTATAGGGCGTGAATTACGGAGTTATTTCAATTCTCCTATTGCATACTGTTTTATAGTGGTATTCCTGCTCGTTACCTGTGGCCTCTTTATGACCACCTTTTTCCTGGCAGGCGTGGCCACCATGCGTCCGTTCTTCTCCTCTCTGCCACTAATACTCATCATCTTTGAGTCGGCACTGACCATGCGGCTGTGGGCCGAAGAGAGGAAAAATGGTACATTACCACTCCTCTTTAGCCTTCCAACCAAGAGTACTGCCCTCGTATTGGGTAAGTATCTCTCTGCCTTTATCTTCAGCCTTTTGGCACTTGCAAGTACTCTGGTCATCCCAGTGATGCTCATAGCCCTGGGCAGGCCAGATGTGGGGCCAATACTAGGTGGTTACTTGGGGGCAGTCCTCCTCATTGCCTTTTTACTTGCAATGGGGATGTCCATATCTGCCTTTTTTAAGGACCAGATTGTGGCCTTTATCATCTCGCTAGTGGCGGGGTTTGCATGTTTTCTGGCAGGTCTAGAATTCATAAGTGCCTTCATCGATGGCTGGGTACCTGGGCTTGGGACCTTTTTGCGCGACACGATAGGGATCGGAAGCCACTTCAACTCATTCTCGAAGGGTGTAATTGATCTCTCTGACTTTTTGTACTTTTTTAGCTTTGCTGTGATCTTTCTGATCATAAATGTCTTCACCCTCGAGGGCTATCTCAGGTACAAGGCACAAAGGGGATTTACCCTTGGATGCATACTACTTGTGGCAACAGGGGTACTCATAAATGGCATCTTGAGGGATGTAAATATTGGACGGGTCGATCTTACAGAAGAGAAGATTTTTACAGTATCTCCTGCCACCAAGCGGGTCTTTGAGAGGCTAAAGGTCCCCATAAAGGTAACATATTATGTGTCGCCAAAGGAAAAGCTTCCAACCCCTATGAAGGACATGCCCAGGGATGTGGCAGATATATTGGAGGAGCTAAGCAGGCTTTCTCCAAAGTTTTCATATAAGATCGTACACCCTGAAGACGTACCAGACCAGATAGAGGACCTACACAAAAAGGGGATAACGCCCTTTAGCGCCCAGACCATTGAACAGGACGCATTAAATATAAAACGGATCTATTCAGCCATATCCGTAGGCTATCTCGATAAAAAAGAGGAGATCATCCCACAGGTAGTACCAGACTCCCTGGGGAGTCTTGAATATGATCTCGTAAGTAAGATCTACCGCCTCACCCTCCCCAAAAAGCCAAGGGTATTTCTAGTGACACCCAGTTCCTCTGTGGACCCAAAGTTGGCTGCCATCTTGCGTCAGGCTGGAAGGCCTGTCCCAGACCAGGATCGCTTTACAAGGATTGTCCAGATCCTCGAGTCTCAGGGATATGAGGTGGTAAAACACAAGATCACCAAGGAGACACCCATTCCTGACGATGTGAACCTCATCATGTTAATAGCACCTGAGCGACTCGAGGATAGGGCCCGATACGAGATCTACCGCCGTCTGAGGGAGGGGATACCACTATTTGTGGCAGGTCAGAGCTACACATATGCCTACAGCGAAGGACCAAATGGCCCTGAGATCCATGCACAAAAGACCTCTACCGCTATAAATGCGATACTTGAACCATTTGGGATAAAGATTGGGGACAAAATGCTCTTTGATACGAGACATGTCACCCTCCACGTGACTACCCAGAGACAGATCGGTATGTTTACTGCACTGGTGCAGACCCCAGTAAATTATCCTGTGCAGATAGAGATCCTCCCAGACCAGATGAATAGCTCACTCTCTATAACAAACTCCATATCTGGCCTGTTATATCTTTGGGGAAGCCCCCTTGTATTTGACGATTCTCTCCTAAAAAAGGCAGGCCTCAAAAAGACCATCCTTTTCACCACTAGTCCTGGGGCTTGGGAGAGAGAGTTTCACTTTGGGGCGCTCACGCAGCAAGACCTTACTCCGCCACCGGCGGACAAACTCGTCCAGTTGCCTCTGGCAGCATTGTTAGAAGGGACCTTTCCCAATCCATTTCAAGGCAAGGAGGTCCCCAAGTGGGAGGCAGACAAGGACTCCAACAGTACAGATACAAAAGAGGGACAAGAAGGTGGCGAGGCAAGACCCGGTAAGCTCTTTGTCATTGGCTGTTCAGAAATGTTCTCAGACTCTGCCATCATGGCCATGGGCAATCCAGTCTTTCTCTTAAACACCGTAGATGCCCTGAGCCTTGGAGAAGAACTCATCCACATAAGGAACAAGACCCAGGTGCAACGCTTCATAAGGCCTGTAAGCCCACAAGAGAAGCTCGCTTGGCGTATATTCACCATATTCCTAATGCCTGTGCTCTGGAGCCTATATGGCGTGTTTAGGGCCGCCAGGAGGCGTAAGAATCGTATAGACTGTAAGGATGGGAGGTAATAAGGACCATGAGTAGAAATACCATGATAGCCATAGTTATACTCTTTTGTCTGGTCCTAGGACTCTATTTCTTCTCAAAAAGACCAGAGAAGACCAGTTCCAACGATGTATTCTCCCAGGTAGTGCCAGACTTTTCCATTGACTCTGTGGACCATGTCTCGGTATGGATCAAGGGAAAAGACGTTGGTCCAAGTCTCGTCTTAAAAAAGGAAGGCGGTACGTGGTGGGTATCGGCCCAGGACGGAAACGAGACCTTCTTTGCCCCATGCCAGAGGGGGCGTGTAAAGAGGCTCCTTGAGTCTCTAAAAGGGATTAGGGGTGAAGAACGCGCTAAGGGAAAGGACTTTTTCCCTACGTTCAATATTGGAGATGACGAGGCACTCCACTTTGAGCTAAAGAGTGGGGATCATGTGGTGGCCCACATCTTGGTGGGTAAGCGTGGTGCCCAGTGGGGCACCTCGTTTATAAGGCTAAGTGGCGACAATAGGGTCTACATAGTACAAAAGAACCTCCTTAGCCTGGTGGATATCTGGGATGAAAGGGCAAAGAAGAACCCGTCGTCTAAAGCGTGGATCGAGCTTGCTGTTGTTGAGGATGGTCCAGAGTCCATACAGGGACTTTCATATTCTACAACAGACCAGGTATGGAGCCTTGAAGAGGCTTCAACTACAAAAAATGGTGCCAATGGCACAAGTTCATCTAACGCGACAGATAAAAAAGAGGGTGTAAAAGGAGATGGCGGTTGGGTCTTAATCCAAAATGGTGCCAAGAAGACCATTTCAAGAGATCGTGCCAGAGAATATCTCAATGACCTTTTTCCACTCTATGCAAAGAGGGTGAGGTCACCAGAGAGGGCGTCCCAATTTGGGCTTGGAAAGTCCGACAACTTTGGAAGGCTCACCATCCATTTCAAGGCCAAGGGCCTTAAGATCTTTCATATCGGAAGGATAGACCAGGAGAAAAAGGTGGGTTGGATAAGGGACGAACGTGGTGTGATCTACGAATTGGATGCAGATAAAGTGGCAAAGCTCAAGGAAGGACCGCAACCAGGGTCAGCCAAAAATGAGAAGAATGCCCATGAGCAAGAGGAGAAGGAGGATACCCCGTAGGTAGAGTTCACGTGGGATGCGCGTATATGCCCTCATGCCAAGGGCAACACCAATGGCCACGAATGGGGCATTTAAGAGAAATAAGAGCAGGACATTTTGGTCTGTTATTCCAGATAGGGCGTGTCCCAAGGCGATAGAGGCCCCTGTAAAGAGGAAAAATGCAGAAAGGGTGGCCTTCATCTCATCCTTACTCCACCCTGTAAGGATGACATAGATTATAGTAGGAGGGCCACCTGCACTAAAACTTGCACCTATTAAACCTGTTAAAAGACCTGCAAGGGTGCCCCAAAGGGCATTTGGCCTCAAACGAGGTATCTTTTCCCATGCAATGAGCGAATAAGTAGTGTATGTGACGAGTAGAAGGCCCAGGAGTTTTCTAATAAGACCTTCATTGGCATGTTTTAAAAAGGCGATCCCAAGGAAGATTCCTGGGATGGCACCAATCACAAGGGGCGCTACGTTACTAAACCTTACATCTCTTCTATGGCGAAGCGTGAGTAATGATGTAATAAGGAGGCCATTTAAGATGGAGAGGCTAACAGCGCTTCTTGCCGGTAGAATCTCCACAAAAAATGGCATGGCCACAAGGGCTGAACCAAAGCCTGTGAGCCCCTGGGTCAGCCCTGCAAAAAATGATACTGGTATGGTAAAAAGGTAATAGCTATGAGGGCTCACTCCCGCCCTTCTCTGATGGAATCTATTAGGCGAAGATGGCCCCTTTCTTCCTCTTTAAGCCAGGCATAAAAGCGCATCTCCTCTTTAGAGATTTCGGTCCTCCTGGATAGTCTGGAATAGAGGTCCATGGCCTCTGCCTCTAACATGGAGGCGAGGTCTAATAGGTCCTGTGGGCTTTTGACCATCTCAGTGGCAGATTGGATAACCTCTTCCAGTGGATTTCCACCCTCAATAATCGTAGAAGGTGTATAGAGAGGGGACTCGAGTTCTTGCCCTGTAGTCTCCTTAAAAAACTCTTTGATCCTCTTCTTGTGCTGCACCTCAAAACCTGCCAATTTCTTGAGAAGCTCTACCATCTCAGGATCTGATTGCCTTTTTTGAAGCTCTTCGTAGAGCCTCTTTAGGCCATCTTCCATGGCAAAGGCGATCTGTGCCCCATGTTCAATCCCCCGTTTAGGTAAAAAGTATTCAAGGCCTTTTACCTGAGATCCTGTCACATGCTCACCATTCCATGCCTTAATGCCACCCTTCATATTGTAGACCTCTTTAAAACCTAGGCCTTCAAGGATCTTTGAGCCGGCCCGGCTCCTCACCCCGCTTGTTCAATATACAATAGTGGTCTTTTGCGGATCGAGTTCTCCTGCCCTCTGCTCCAACTGTGCAAGCGGTATCAGGATGGCACCTGGTATGTGACCACGGCTATACTCCTTGGGCTGTCGGACATCTACGACCTGGATGTTTGAGGCGTCATGCCCCAGGAGCTTTGCCCTTGCGTCTTGGGGCAAGATATCATTTGTCTTAGAGAAGAGGGAGATAAAAGAGATCATATAAGTATTTATAGAAGAAATGATACTTTTTTTCAAGCATACTCTAGTTTATAAAGCATCACCATGACAAAGGATGTTAAAAATCACGCAACAGATACCCCATTGAGGGACTTTGGCCTAAGGCTATTACAGCCTCGGGAAGGATACCGCTTCTCGGTAGATTCATTACTCTTGGTGGACTTCATGGTACCCAAGAGAGGGGCCAGGGTACTTGACGTAGGGGCAGGGTGTGGTGTGATCGGGCTTTGTATTTTAAAGCGCTTTTCCGAGGCACATGTCACATTTATTGAGATTCAAGACCAACTCTTTGAGCTCTTAGTGGAAAATATCAAAAAAAATGGCCTAGAAGAGTGTGCCGAGGCAATTCAAGGTGATTTTACTGATTTTAAAAGACTTTTTCCCCCAGGACAATTTGACATAGTAGTCAGCAACCCCCCTTATCGCACCCCAGAGTCTGGAAGGCTCTGCATTGAGGCTCAAGAGGCACTGTCTAGACACGAGATTACCTTGGGCCTTGAAACCCTTTTAAGGGGAGTACGCCATGTATTGAGGCCTGGAGGACACTTTTACACCATATATCCTGCCGATAGGGGAGGGGTCTTGATGGCACAACTCATAGGACACGGCCTTGAACCAAAGAGGTTTCAGCCCGTCTATCCAAAGCCTGGTAAAGAGGCTAGAATGTGTATGGTGGATTGTGTAAAGGATGGCAGGCCTGGTGGGCTCCATATACTACCGCCAATATATGTTAAAGTTGAGAGGGAATGAGTCGATCTCAGATAGATAACTACCCGAGACCTTTCCCATTTATAGCGATAATTGGACCCACGGCAGTGGGAAAGACCGAGTTTAGCCTAAGACTGGCAGAGGAACTTGGTGGCGAGATAATCAATTTTGATTCTGTGCAGATATACAAACACCTGGACATTGGATCTGCAAAACCATCACTCGTAGAAAGGGAGAGGGTGAGACATCACCTCATAGATCTACTCGATTTGGATCAGCCCTTTGACGCAGCGGATTTTGTAAAACTTGCCTCATCCATTTCCACAAGGCTTGTAAAGATGGGGAAGGTGCCAATCCTGGTTGGTGGGACTGGTTTTTACTTGAGGGCCCTCGAATTTGGTCTATCACCGCTACCAAAGGCGCACCCACCATTGAGAGATTGGTTGAAGGGACTTGAGAAGCACCATGGTCCTGGATACCTACACCGCCTCTTGTGCCAGGTGGACACGGAAAGCGCCAAGAGAATCAATGCCAAAGACACCTTTCGGGTGGTGCGTGCCCTTGAAGTTTACATCCTCACTGGTCGGCCTATGTCATCACTATTTAGAGAAAAGAGGCCCCGTCCATTGGTGGATCGTGAGATAGTAAAGGTTTGCCTAATTCGTCCACGCCAAGAATTGTATAAAAGGATTGATCATAGAGTGGAGACCATGGTGGAAAATGGGCTCATAGAAGAGGTGAAGAGGATATTGGCCATGGGGTTTTCTCCACACTTAAAACCCCTTCAGTCCCTTGGGTATAGTCATATTATAAGATTTCTCACTGGAGAAATCGGACTCGAACAGGCCATATATGAGATAAAGCGTGACACTAGGCACTATGCAAAGAGGCAACTTACATGGCTCAAGAAAGAGCCAGGGATCATATGGATAAATGCCGCCCATGTGGAAAAGTGGACTAAGATTTGGCCACGATTATTAAAAAAGGCCTAGGCTGGTTTTTTTTATAACCAACCCAGGCCTGGGGGGAGTGTGGGGAAAAATATTGCTCTTACTATTTAGTTACAGTAACAGCTGTGGGGTTTGCCTCGTAGTTATCACAGATTCCATCGCCATCTACATCCACAAAGTTGTTCATACCAACTGCCTTATAGAAATTAAAGGTCTCAAACTGGTCGTGAATCGTATCACCATTTTCGTCTGTAAACTGTCCTACTCCGAGTGACTGGAAGTATTGGGTGTCCTGGAAATAATCACAAATTCCATCCCCATTGTCATCAACGAACTGAAGCCTTCCAGCAGCAATTCGGTTGAATACACCAGGGTTAACAAAGACATCCTCATCCGTGGCTACCATAAACCTACCAAAGCTCCTTGGCCCCATTACGCCCATCCACCTGTTCTGGGTGGAGTTAGTGGCAAACGGGTCGTTTTCATAGTTGTCACAGAGTCCATCTCCATCAAGGTCCACGAAGTTTTTCATACCAAGGGCCCTGTAAAAACCGAAGGTTTGAAATGCGTCGTGGATCGTGTCGCCATTTTCATCCTGAAAAGGTCCAAGGCCAAGTGAGTCAAAGTATTTGGTGTTCTGGACATAATCAGTGATGCCGTCTCCATTTTCATCCACAAACTCAATGGTCCCACCAGTAAGCCTATTAAACACGCTAGGATTGACAAAGATATCCCCTGAAATGTCTACAGTTATGTCATTATAAACCTGGGGGCCTGTCATGTGTCTCATATTAAAACCGTAGTGGTTTCCTTCATTGTCATTCTGCTCCCCCCACCAGTTTTGCCAACTAGAGGAGTTCGCCCCATAGGTATACCCTTGTCCATTCATAGTGTCATGGTTATCTACATCTTGGTCGACATCGTTATAATCCGTGTCCTCCTGTCCCATGGCCCATTGATCGTGGCCCTGGCCCCCCATGTACCCATAGTTTCCCATGGCAAAAGAGGGGCTACTCATGATAACGCCCAAAAAGAGCATAGTGATGATAAAGTGTTTCATGGTCGAAACCTCCTTTTAAATTTTTTGTCTTTGGTTCTCTTAATATCCAAAGAGCGTGCCAAGTAAATTTGTCTTTTAAAAACAATTAGTTAAACTTTTCCCCCTTTCCAGGGTTTCGACAATTTATGTCCTTTGTCGTCAAAAATGTCGAATTTAAAAGCAAGCTTATTTTATCTCTTCTGATTGATTGATGATCGCGTGAGAAAAGAGAAGTACTTAGATGTGAAAAAAGTGAATGAAGAGGGCTAAGAAATTTGTAAAAAAGGGTTATTTGAATCTGGCTGGGAGGGGCGAAGGTATTAATATATTTTGTGCAAGGCGGAGGAAATAGGCATCTGTCATACCTGCAATGAAATCCCGAACTTTTTCCTCTGGTTTTGTCCCGTCAATATAGTGAGATTCCATGCCATCCAAAAAATCAGAGACAATAGGGCTTTCCCGATTCCAAGTCAAAACGTCCTTTAGCAATCTTTCAAAAAGGATCTCAAAGAGATTCTCGATCTTTTTTGACTGGGTCTTTATAAGTGGATTTTTATAGATATGTGTCATGTTAAAATCTCTAAGTTCTTGCAACAGATCAGCCACTTCACTACTAAATGCTATTGAGTCTCTGTCTAGGCTATTTTTTATAAGATCTTCCACCAGGTTATAGACTATCTTTCCATTTGTATCGCCCAGGCGTCTTCTACACTCCCTTGGGATATCGTTCCGGCTAATCAGTCCAAGCCTTATGGCATCTTCTATGTCTCTGCCTATATAGCTTATAGTGTCGGTCATCCTGACCAGTGCACCTTCAAGGGTTGTGGGTACAAAGTCGAGATTGGGGTCTTTTAGTTTCAGGTTATATTCCTTCACAAGGTCATTAAATCCCTTACCGCGCCTAGGGGCAATCTCCCTTCTATGTCTTTCTCCATCGTGACAAAGGATTCCGTCGAGGACCTGTAACGACAAATTGAGTCCACGCCCTTTTCTCTCTAGGTCTCTCAAGAACCTTACACCCTGGCAACTGTGGACAAAGTTTCCAATCCCGTGTGCATTACACAAGCTGGAAAGATATCGTTCTCCGTCGTGGCCAAAAGGTGGATGGCCGATGTCGTGTCCAAGGCTAATGGCCTCGATGAGGTCTACATTGAGCCGTAGAAAACGACCTATGCTCCTGGAAATCCGCGATACGATCTGTACGTGTAATACCCTGTGGGTAATATGGTCGTTGGGGATAAGAGAGAATACCTGGGTCTTGTCAATATAGCGTGTATAGGCGAGCGAGTGGAGTATCCGGTCTGTGTCAATGGAAAAGGCTGTGCGATGATCCCTTTCAATGATCTCTTCATGTCTCTCTCTAATGGCCTGAGAGCTTAAGGTGGCGTATGGCGATAGCCTCTCTCCCTCTTCTTTCTCCAGCCTTTCTTTCCAGACACACAACTCCATGAAGATTAAGATGCCATGAACGACCCAGTGGGTCAATGGATTTAATAGTGAACGAGGCGTGCCCGAAAGAGAGACCTAAAGAAAAATTCAGTTTTTCTAATACTGATCTTTATCACCCTTCCTCAGCCCCATCAAACCGACCAGAGGATGATTCACTGTCTTGTTCATTATTGTAATTATCCAAGACTTCTCTTATGATCCGGGCCAAGACATCCATGGTAAATGGTTTTTTGAGTATCTTTTTTACTCCCAATTCCCTTAAAGACTGTTCTCCCAGGTTGGCTGTAAAGCCTGAACACAAAATTACAGGGATCTTCTTTCCCATGTTTTGCACTTCTTGGGCGATCTGGACACCTGTAATATGAGGCATGGAAAGGTCTGTGATGACGAGATCAAAATCGCCATTAGGATCCCTGAGCATCTCCAATCCGCTTATACCATCGTTGGTGATAACTACCTTGTAACCTAACATAGTGAGCATTTCCTCTGCCAGGTGGGTAATGGATTGCTCATCGTCTATTACTAATACCTTCTCACCTAAACCCCTTGGAGGACCAGCAACCTTTTCAACAAAGGTATTCTGTGTATGATGCAATCTTGGTAGGAAGATTTCAAATGTAGAGCCTTTGCCTACTTCGCTCTTCACAAGGATAAAACCACCGGCCTGTTTTACTATCCCATGTACTATGGAAAGCCCTAGTCCAGTGCCTTTCCCTTCCTCTTTGGTGGTGAAAAACGGTTCAAATATGTGGTCGAGGATCTCTGGCGGCATGCCGCACCCATTATCACTCACAGTAATCTTACAATAATCACCGGGCCTTGCCTCGGGGTGAATGTTTTTTACGTCACCTTCCAGACATTCGTCTTCAATGCGTAAGAGAATGCACCCGTTGCTCTCTTGGATTGCATGGGTGGCGTTAGTACACAGGTTCATTATCATCTGGTGAATGTGAACCGGGTCTGAAAAGACCATGGCATCGCTCAAGATCTCATCTCTAATCTCAATGTGTTTGGGCAAAGAGGCCTTGAGGAGTTTTAGGCACTCTTTGACAATTGGCTTAATATGGAGTGGCTGTGGTTCTGTCTCTTTGGCCCTACTGAAGGTGAGGATCTGTGCCACAAGTTCCTTGGCGCGGACTGCTGCCTTCAATAGATGTTCGAGATTGGATTTTACCTTGTTTGGGTCGTGCAGGTTGTGGAGCGCAATTTCTGTGTAGCCAAATATGCCCGCAAGGATGTTATTGAAGTCGTGGGCTATGCCGCCTGCCAGTGTCCCTATGGCCTCCATCTTTTGCGCTTGCCTCAGGTGTTTTTCAAGCTTAACTTGCTGGGTCACGTCGCGTTTGATGGCAACAAACCCTTTTATGTCGCCATTAGAGGTGATAATGGGTGAAACAGTCGCCTCTTCCTCAATGATTGCACCATCCTTCCTTTTATTTACAAATTTACCCTTCCAAATTCGGCCGGATTTTATTGTGTCCCAAAATTCTCTGTAAAAGGCCTCATCATGGTTCCCGCTCTTGAGAAAGCGTGGATTTCTTCCCAATGCCTCTGACCTGGAATAACCAGTAATCTTTTCAAAGGCAGGGTTGACATATTGTATGATCCCATTGGCATCTGTAATCATAATATCCTCTGCAGCATGTTCCAGGGCCAGGGCAAGCCTTGAAAGTTCTTCTTCATAGGCCTTTCTTTCAGAAATATCCCTAATAAACACCTGAAATAATGGTTCTTCACCCTCGACTGTCACAGTTGTAATGTTTATTTCACCAAAGAATATCGAACCATCCTTTTTGATACACTCAATTTCAAAATTCATAGGGGCATTTGTTGGGTTTGCCGCCATGATGATGGGCGAAGACGAAGAAAAGAGGCTCTCAAAAGGCCTTCCAATCAATTCATCCTGTGCATAACCAAACATCTGTTCGGCCTTCAAATTAAAGTGAATTATAGAATTTTCATGCAAGATAAATATGGCATCGTTGGCCGACTCAAAGAGTGCCTTGTACCTTTTTGCGCTGGCTCGAATCTGATTGTCCCTGGCCTCAATCTGATCTAACATGTAGTTAAATGCATTTACTAACTGTCCTATCTCATCTTTTCTATCAGTATCTATACGAATTGAAAAATCCTTTTTTTCAGATACGTGTTTTAGGGCGTCAGTCAATTCGGTAATCGGAGTGGATATGAGATTTTGTAGCCTTTTCGAAATGGCATATATCCCAAACAAAGAAAACAGCGTGAGTCCAATTATGCCAAAGATATAGTAACTGAATAATGCTCTAATCTCTTCAAGGTTGTCCTCAATACAGAGTTTTCCAAGTGGTCTTTCCTCAATCTTAATTTTACTACATACACGCAATGGAGCGCGTGGCAGGATATACTCTGGCACCAAGTAGAATGGTTCATCTTCGCCCCATGTGGGCCTTTTAAATTCGGCAAACTTCTTACCAGAGCTGTCAAAGATTGTGGCAGATAATATGGAGTGGCGTTCTCTCAATGAATTTAAGATCTTTTGAGCATCTTCGTAGATACCAAAATCCATAATCTCCTGGCAGTTTTCTGCGAGTATCTTTACTGTGCTCTGAAGATCTTTGATATAGCTTTCCTTTGCTTTATAGAGCGCCAGTCCAGTAAATAGGATGAGGGCAATGACAAACGATCCCAGACTCGTACCCATTAAGATCAAAGTGATTTTTTTCCCTATTGTAAGGTCTCTAAAGTTTTTCATCTTCTGTTAATGACTGCTACACGCATATAACCACATATAAATGATTTCACTACCTTGCCTTTGCATCATTCTTAAACTGAATCCAAGAGAGTAGAAGCATTGTCCGTAGTAGAGGGGTCTATCCTGGGGAAGAGTGGATATAAAGAGGTCCACAAGAAAGATCAAGTAAATATCCGTGAATCCTCCTTGAGGCAGTGTAATTAGTACCGTTGGTCCCATGGAGTGTAAACCCAATCACTTTAATTCTTTTAGTAAAGGACCTGTACATCCTAAGACAAAGACTAGATGATCCAATTTCTATGTAATTTGGACTATTATGTCTTTTAAAATAAGGATAAAAATAGATTTGCATCTTTATCCTTAGAGCCACTTTTTCCTCCTGTGAACAAGACCAATCCATTCTTCTCAATATTTTTATCGACCTGTGAGACCCGCTACTCAAATAAAAAAAAAGAGAACTTAATTATGGGATCATCCTTGCTCATTTTTTTAGAGAATCCTTGTGTAAGGGGACAATTAGATTTAAGATTTGCCTTTAAGACAAAGTCACATTACTAAAACCATAGCACTTCTAATATTTAAGGTTTTAAATTGTCTGATTACGTTCTCATAACAAAGGTCGGTCTTGTTCTACTTGCCTCGTATCTTGGAGGACGTTTTGCCAATTACATAAGGCTCCCTAAGGTGAGCGGTTATCTAGCAGCAGGGATTTTGTTTGGTCAGAATGTATTAGGCGTCTTGAACCAGGTAGACGTAGCAAGTTCTCTTTCGTGGATTACTTCACTGGCCCTCTGTATCATAGGATTTGGTATAGGTGGTAGTCTTGAATTGAAAAAAATCTCTCGTCTAGGTTACACGATCTTTAAGATAACCTTATATCAGGCCATAGGTGCCTTCATCTGTTCTACTACAGCCATCTTTTTGGCCTTTTTGTTCTCGATGGATAGGCATGGTATGACCATGGACACAATAATTGCCATGAGCCTAGTGGTTGGGGCCATAAGTATTGCCACAGCCCCAGGGACTGTTATGGCTGTAATATCAGAGACCAGGGCCCGTGGCGTCTACACAGACACCTTACTTGGCGTGGTAGCCCTTGACGATGCAGTTACCCTCATAGTCTTTTCCATAATGGTATTAGTGGCCCAGATCGTCTTATCTCAAGGTAGTCAATATCTCAGCTACTGGAAGGCACTTTGGCCTTTTATTGAAATTGGCGGTTCTGTCTTCATTGGTGGTCTATTGGCATTTTTAGTAAGTAAAATACTGTATAAGGTGTATGAAGTCGGGAGCATTCTAATGGTGATATTAGGCTCTCTCATCCTCATTGCCGGACTAAGCGGACAATTTCATCTTTCACCGATCCTAGTGAGTATGAGTATGGGCTGCTTCATAGTGAATCTCGACATCAAACACAATCTCTTTTTTGAGGCGCAAGACCCAATTGAAGACATGGTATTTGGACTTTTTTTTGCCTTGGCCGGTGCCCATATGGACTTTTCAATAGTGTCGGAGACGTGGCTCTTATCGATGATAATCTTGGTATTTAGATTTATAGGCAAACAGTTGGGGGTATATTGGGGAAGTAGGAGGTGTCTTGAATGCGTGACGGTACGAAGGTACTTGGGGCTTGGCCTTTTCCCCCAGGCAGGCGTAACCATTGGTTTGGTGATGGTGGCTTCACAACTGTTTACCCCGCCCGTGGGGGATCTCTTAATAAATTTTATTTTGGGATCAGTAATAATCAATGAACTCATCTCACCACCCCTCCTAAAATGGACCTTCACCAGGGTAGGTGAGTCAAAGGTTTATCATGGGTAATTCGAATAATAAGATGACAATAAAAAGCATACTCGATAGGCTACCAA
This sequence comes from Deltaproteobacteria bacterium, assembly GCA_015494155.1. GTDB lineage: Bacteria > Desulfobacterota > Dissulfuribacteria > Dissulfuribacterales > Dissulfuribacteraceae > WGBU01. The sequence goes on from WGBU01000063.1 coordinate 17,471, forward strand.
TCCATCCATACTTGCTTTTTTATATGGATGACCCTATAGAATTGGTAAAGAAGCGCCTTGAAGAGATCGAATTTCTGAGAAATATCTATGTATTAGATTCACAAGACAGGTTAGCTGGTTATCTCTCCCTTGGACGGATAATTAGGTATTTCACTTCTATGCGCCGTAGGACCGGCCTCCACTATCACACGCTCTTAGAATTCGTTTCTGCAAGGATTGTGATGGACCTCATGGAAGAGGATATTGTCTTTGCCTGGGAGGAGAGCCTGGCAGAGGAGATTTTGGATATCATGATAGGCAGGGGCATAAAAGAGGTCCCTGTGGTAGATAAAAATAGACACGTCATTGGAAATATTGGAATCTTAGATCTTTGGCGGATTACAGAAGATGAAATGGGTGATTAGGTTATGAGTCTTTTTGCATTGGCACAATCGGGTGATCATAGATATGTACTCTATTATCTGGCAGATAAGTTTAAGTGAAAGGTGTGTGACAGGCTTGTAGAGCTTGCTGAACATGTGTCAAGGGAGGAG
>WGBU01000064.1 GCA_015494155.1 Deltaproteobacteria bacterium
ATGCCAAGGTTGTCTCCGCAGTGGCCCCCATCGCTTATGTAGACATATTTTCCTGCATCCACACTTCCTACAAGCTCTTTAAAAAGGAGGAAAAAGAACCTCCACCTCTCCGTCTTGTTTTGCCCCGATCTTGAAAAATCATCTGCAATGTGTCTTGGATTCTTCAGCCATTGTCCAAGCCTCATCCCGAGAACGGTACAGGCAAAAGAGCGAAACCTTGTGGTCATCCTCCCCATTATTGGGGCCACAGCCGCTCCACTTATACCTATGGCCCTTGCAAGGGTGAGATCCTTGTAGGCGTTTTTTGTCCTCACATAGCCTGTCCTCGAAGACCCTGAAAATAGGCGAGAAAAGATGAACTGCTCTGTCTTCCTCTTGAGTCCTCTAAGATCACTTGCTCCCGTAAGGTTCAAAGTGGCACAGATGATGTGGTATGGCCCCCTTGCTGCAACACAAAAAGAACTGTCGTTTTCTTTGCAATCTCCCTGGACAAGGGTCCCGACAAGGGTCCCATGGAGCTCGTGGAGCTTCATCTCCCTAAAGTCCCTGAATAGGCACTCTCTGGGTTCTATTTGGCGATGCTCCTTTTGAGTTGCACTCCTTGTGGTCTTCTCTCTATGACCTCCCTGGTACTTGTTGTCAGGCCATTTGGTGAGGGCGGTGAATAGGAATGCCCTGGCAAGCCTCATGTCGTAAAAGGTGAAGTTGGACAGTCGGTTAAAGTCGATGAGCGAGAGTATACAGAGCAACACGGCAGAGACTAACGCAGCCGTAAAAAGGGGCGTTGGGTTGCATTTGGTTATGAGCCAGTTGCCATTCATCAGCACTTCGTCGAGACCCCGTCCAAGGATGGTTGCGTAGAGGAAGACAAATAGTGTCACCAGGATATTCAATGCCGCCTGTTCAACCCTCTTTCTCAGGATGACTAATCTCGACTCAGGCCCTGTCTCAAACCTTTCCAGGCTTAGGAATGCACGCAACGCTACCCCTGAAAGACCCTGAAGGGAAAAGAGGTATAAGAGATCGATCTTTTTTATCGAGATGGGCAGTATGGCAATAAGGACTCCAAGGGCCATGAATGAGACAGTAGTCCCAACTGCAGTGTAAAAACGGGCATGGGTGTCCTTGGATTGAGAACTTTGAAGAAAGATGTTCGAGCATACAAATAAGAGCAGGAAGGTAAAAATGGATGAAAATAGTGGGATAAACAGAAAGGAGAGACCTATTTCAACATCAGAAAGCCACAGATAAAGACCCCAGAAGAACCATAAAAGGACATTTATAACGGATACAGACGTGATGACACTCCCGATCTTACTTTTTTTGAAGAAATGAATAATAAAGCGGGGGCATAGAAGGAAAATTATGATCATAACTGAAATCAGCGCACACACGTAATATATGAGTAACCGCATTTGAAAAAGATCTAAGATCCCTACAAGATAGGACAATGCTGGAAACGTATGTGCTCCGTCAGCATTTACAAATCTGTTCGCCAATAACTGGGCGAGGTCCATATAGAGGGCAACCATCGTGAGCACTAGGGCTGTAAACCACGAAAAGGGTGCAATAAAATTGAGAAAAATGGCGCCTAGAAACTGTAACATGTTCCCAAGGCGTGGACCACCTGGAAGCAGATAGTTTGAATGGCTCCTCAGGTGTCGCATCTGGGTCCTTGGCGAGAATCTCCGGTATCCTATGTCACGGCCTGTCTCGTCGTCGTCTTCAGGACAATCATCGTCTGTGTCTTCAACAGGAAAGTCCCTCAAGGGAAACTGCCGCCAGCGCGTAGAAAAAAGGGGCCTGCTTCCTTCTCTAAAATGGAATGGGCATTCACGGGAATCGTCCTCTTCCCCTGGCTCCCTTGCTGAGAGTAGTGCAGAAAGGCAACCTGCGATATAACCCCCTCCAGAAACACTCGTCATTATGTCCACATATCTGAGGATGCCAAGCCTTGAAAGCCCCTGAAGCACCCCCAAATTGAAGAGGGCAGAGCGGATGCCTCCCCCTGAAAGACTGAGGCCAAGAAGGCCCCACCTCGGATCAAGGGCCTCTTCCTCCCTTCCCTCCTCTTTCATGATCCTGGCCCTTCTTCGCCTTATGA
>WGBU01000065.1 GCA_015494155.1 Deltaproteobacteria bacterium
ATCAATTTCAGTGGAAATGTTCGCTATGTGGTGGTCTGGAAGGAGACGCTTCCAGAGGTTGACAGGATTGGAGCAGGGCTTGCCCTTCTAGAAGCACCCATTCAATTTACTGATATCATAGGGAAATTAATCTATGGATAGTTCTACACCCCAAACTGTTCTCCTACTCACAGACGACGAACAGCAGGGTCAAACACTATCTCAGACGATAAAAAGGGCAGTGGCGCGGCCGCTAAAACTTGTGACCAGATTGGTAGATCAATGGAATCCAGATGCCATCCCCGACCTTGATGCAATAATCATCGCCTCACACAGAGGGCCTAGAAATATTCAAGAGGCCATCACTGCCTTAAACGAACAGGCACCGGATGCACCAATCCTGGTTTTTTCAGACGAAGTTAGCCTCAGTGCATCAAAAGAACTATTAGAGGCTGGGGCTTGGAAGGTACTGGACATAAATTCTAAGGCCAAAGAAATGGCCTCAGGCATATGTGACCTAGTAGAAATAGCAGAAAAAGGGCACATCTCGGGTGTAGGCCTACCGGTTGCACTCCAAATGTTGGAACTAGAAAGGAAGACGTGTACGCTTACAGTAGTCTCTGGAGATAAAAAGGGCATCCTTTTCTTTAAAAATGGAGAATTGATCCAGGCACAGACAGAGGACAAAAAGGGCTTGGACGCTGCACTAGAGATCGCCTCCTGGTCAGAGGTACATCTAGAGTTTAGGAATTTCTGCAAAACCAATGAGCGCGCCATAAATACCCCACTCGCCTTTGTACTGTTGGAGGCATCTAGAAAGAAAGACGAAGAGGGTGTTGATCAAACCCTCCAAGAACAGGTGGACGGACAAGACTATGGAGGGTCAGAGGAGTCGCTGCTCGAAGGTCTAGACGACATTGATTTTGATGTGGCTGAACCCACCAAATTCGATCTAGACCAGGCCATGACCAGCGGCCCACTGGCAGAAGACCTTCAACGGATAAAAAGGGCCCTTGCACGGGCAATTGGCCCGATAGCTGATACTGTGTTCAGACAAAACGCCATAAGCTGGGCAAAGGATACTGAACCAACGCAAGAAAACCTGGGCCAGCTCATAGATCTCCTCTGTGTGGAGATCGAAGACGAAGACCTCATCGAGGAGTTCAGAAAGGAACTGGGCCTCTAACGAAGTCTATCCTGAGACCAGGTACCCGATGTCTTTACGCCTTCCCTGTCAGTATATATGCCCTGGCCAGAGGCATGTCCATCTTTGAAGTCTCCCACATATGAACTGCCATCCTTGAACCTATAAATCCCGGAACCGTTAAATGTGCCTTTGGCCCAAGAGCCTGTATATTCATCCCCAGATCTGAATTTATATTTACCGGTCCCACTACGCTGCCACCCCTTTAACCTCCCTACATAAGTACTGCCATCTGGATAGTGGATGGTGACGTCTCCCAGCAACTTATCTCCATCCCAATCCCCAGCAACTTCAAAGCCAGCTTTTGTTGTAAGGGTCCCTTTCCCCTTGGGAATCCCCTTGACCCATTCGCCTTCAAACCTATCTCCATTAGAAAAATAATATGTGCCAGGCCCGTGCTTTCTGCCATCCTTCCAAAATCCCTTATATATGTCTCCATTCTCATAGTGCATCTCACCCATACCATTAAAGGCACCATTGGCAAACTGCCCCTTGTATGTGCCTAGTCCCTTTATTTTAAGTGTGCCAGTTCCATTTGGGAGCGATTCATCAAAGCCCCCGTCGTAAAGTAGTTTTCGACTCTTGTATGACCCCATACCAGCCTTGTATCCACCATGCCAAGAACCCTTGTATTGAGCGCCATCGCTATACTTTATGAGTCCCTCACCCTCTGGTCTGCCATTCACCCACTCCCCGTTAAATGACGTTCCATCTCGAAAGGTCCTAACTCCCTTACCATGGAATTGACCTCTGTCGTTTATCTCTCCAAGGTAGGTAGAACCATCGCTAAATACCTTACTTACGTGGCTTGGACTTCCCACAGGGGTCTCAGACGTAGAAGCACCACCTTTTTCATAGGCAAGGGGAGTGATCAATTCACCATTCTTATATTCCACCTCTAATCGGCGGCCGTCACTGGTAATGAGCACCCCTTTACCATCCCGTCTTCCCTTGTGCCATGTACCCTCGTATCTATTCCCCTGGGC
>WGBU01000066.1 GCA_015494155.1 Deltaproteobacteria bacterium
ACCAGCAGGCCATTGAAATGGCCAAGATATACAGTGATATCTTGAGTGGCATGATGGACGCCTACGCATCAGTCATCTCGAACAATCTCAATATAGTGATGAAATTCCTCACCTCGGTCACCATTATCTTGAGCCTTCCCACCCTTGTGGCTAGTGTCTATGGCATGAATATACAGCTTCCACTCCAGCACCACCCCCATGCATTTGCCATCATCATGGGTTTTTCACTCCTTTTGTCCATATTAGTTGTGCTGATCTTCATTAGAAAGAAGATGTTATAATAATGTTAGCTATTTAATAAAGGGATTTTGATGTTAGAAGCACTTTCTACGTTATTAAACTTTATATTAGAATTTAATTGGCGCCATGTAATTACCATTTTCTTGGCTTGTTTAATCTTTCTGGGAGGATTAGTTATCTTTGAATATGAAACCAAATATTTTTCCTTTAATAGATTAGAGAGAACTGTTTTTTTACTAAACAAGTTGAAAGATTTAGAAAAGAGTAAAGAAATTAAAGAAAATGATAAATTTATGTCTGTTTATAACGATGTTTTAAATAAATTAAACAACATCGAAAAGAATAATATTAGTATACAATTTCCAGATTCGGATTTCTTAAAGTTTCTAGCTGGAGCCTTTCCATGGTTAATCTTTACATTTGCTTATGCCCCTGACTTAAATAAGAATAAAGCAAGGGCTTTCCCAGGTATTATTGCTGCCATTATCTTTGGCTGTTTATTGGGTGGTATTAATGTTTTTCTGCCAAATTTATATTGGCCTATAGGGAACCTTATCGTTTTTCCTTTTGTGGCTTTTTTTGTAACTACAATTGCAATTGGGTTATTTATGGAAAAAAGAAATAAAGGATAACAATTCAGCTAACAAACGGGTGCACTTGACCGCTATTCCGCTGCGCCCTTTGGGCTTGCTCCATAGCGGCAAGTGACCCTGGTCGTTATAATGGTGGAAATGAAAAAAGGAGGCCCCATTTCTGAGGATGCAGGAAAAGATCGAGCTAGAATCCAATGAGATCGCAAGGGCGGTGACAGGTGAACAGGGAGTAAACCTGAAGGCCATAGAAGAGGGGCTCGATGTGGAATGTCACCTCTTTGGAAACGAGATAAATCTCTCAGGGGATGAGATAGCTGTATCTTTGGCCAAGAAGCTCATAGTCCAGCTTGAGGGGCTTGTGAAGGAGGGGATGCAACCCTATGAGCCTGACATTAGGCAGGCAATACGCATACTCAAAGAGGACCCAGACAGGAACCTAAGACGGGTCTTTTTGGACAGTCTCTCTATAAAGAGTGGCAGGCGCACCATCTATCCCAAAAATCTGTCGCAGAAGCTCTACATAGACGCCATCAGGAACAACGACATTGTATTTGGCATTGGCCCTGCCGGTACCGGTAAGACATATCTCGCCATGGCCATGGCCATCTCCGCCATCTTGAGCGGCGAGGTACAGAGGATCATCCTTACGAGGCCTGCTGTAGAGGCAGGGGAGCGGTTGGGCTTTTTGCCAGGAGACCTTGCAGAAAAGGTCAATCCATACCTGCGCCCCCTTTATGATGCACTCTATGACATGCTCCCCTTCGACAAGATCACACGGCTTACAGAGCATGGGGCCATTGAGGTGGCGCCCCTGGCATTCATGAGGGGACGGACATTGAATGAGGCATTTATTATCTTGGACGAGGCACAGAATACTACAAGCGAACAGATGAAGATGTTTCTCACACGCCTTGGTTACAGCTCAAAGGCAGTGATCACAGGGGACATCACACAGATAGACCTACCCCAGAAGGGTCAATCAGGGCTGGTCCAGGCCATCAAGATCTTAGATGGTATAGAGGGGATAAAGATCATCCACTTTTCAAAGTTCGATGTGGTACGCCATAGGCTGGTCATGGAGATCATCCGTGCTTATGAGGCCCTGGAGAAGAATAAGGTGGGCGAGACTGAGACAGGAGAAGAGGGGAGAGAGAAAGAGGAGTAGGGGATAAGAGGTGCCAGTCAGTATCTGTGCCCAGGGCTGCGTCCTTAGCGAGGGGCAAAAAAATATCCTGGCCCGTGCCGCTGAGATCCTATTGAGAGCGAGCAATAATAGTGGGCAGGAACTCAGCATACTCATTACCTCAGACCAGGTCATTGCCCAGATAAACGAGAGATGGTTCAACCGGCCCAGGGCTACCAATTGTATATCCTTTCCCCAAGATGTTTCCACTGGGGTGATTGGTGATATAGTAATTAGCGTCGATACTGCACGCAAAGAGGCAGTGCTCTCTGGGCGAGGGGTTTCCAATAGGCTCATAGAACTCCTGGTCCATGGATTTTGCCACCTGCTCGGCCATGATCATGAAAAGGGGCCGAGTTTTGAGAAAGAACAGCGAGAGTGTGAAAAGAGATTACTCAAATTCATCATGAAGGAGATGACCATGCCAGAGCTTTGCGTAAACGTAGATCATGTTGCCACCATCAGGCAGGCGCGGGGTGGGGTGGAACCAGACCCAGTGATTGCGGCAGGTATTGTTGAGATGGCAGGTGCCGATGGGGTTGTGGTGCACCTCAGAGAAGACAGGCGTCACATACAAGACAGGGACCTAAGGCTTATTAGGCAGGTGGTCAAGACACGCCTTACCCTCGAAATGGCTGCAACAGAGGAGATGTTGACCATTGCCCAGGATGTGCGCCCTGATTGTGTGACACTTGTCCCAGAGCGCAGGGAAGAGATAACAACTGAGGGGGGGCTGGATGTGGTGGCCAACAGAGGTGTGGTGGAGGCAGCCATCAGGCGTCTAAACGACGCTGGCATCCCCGTGACACTTTTTGTGGACCCAGAGGAGCAGCAGATCGAGGCCTCCAAAGAGGTGGGGGCACAGAATATAGAGATCCATACTGGTAGATATGCAGAGGCCAAGGGGGCAGAGGCAGTGGAAAGGGAGTTTGAGGCCCTAGTACGTGCGTGTGGCCTTGGTGCAGACCTTGGGCTCGGGGTGCACGTAGGCCATGGTCTCAACTACTCCAATGTGGTACGACTTACCAGTATCCCAGAGATAGAAGAATATAGCATTGGTCACTCTATAATATCCAGGGCAGTCATGGTGGGGCTAGAGCGTGCCGTAAGAGACATGGTGGCCCTGATTAAACAGGGCTTTGTAGTTTAAGCAATTCATTTATAATGGATATATTACGCCTTCTCATCTAAATTCTAATGATACTGGGAATAGGTATCGATCTTGTTGACATTAGGCGCATAGAAAGGGCCCATGAGAGGTGGGGAAGGCGTTTTCTTGAAAGGGTATACAATGTCTCTGAACTCGAGAACATACCCAAAGGGCCCAGGAGGTGGGAGTATCTGGCTGGACGATTTGCGGCAAAGGAGGCTTTTTTAAAGGCCCTGGGGACTGGAATAGGCCAGGGCATAGGACTTGGTGATGTATGGACTGTGAGTGAAGATTCAGGTCGTCCTATTTTTTGCTATTCAGAAAGGCTCAGGAGTACACTAAACCTGTTCGGCGTCAAACAGGCCCATCTGAGCATCACCCATGAGAGTTCACTTGCCATTGCCATGGTAGTGCTTGAAGGTTGACAAGACACATTTTTTGGGGCTAAAAGGATGTAGTTAGGTTTATTTTTCTTTAGGGAGGACATTTTTTATGAGTGAGAAGCCATTCATTTTATGGTTCGAAGAGATTGGGATTGACGACGTCCCCCTTGTGGGGGGCAAGAATGCATCGTTAGGCGAGATGTATCAACATCTCACGTCAAAGGGAGTACAGGTGCCCAATGGTTTTGCCATCACAGCAGAAGCATATAAGCATCTCCTGAAAGAGTCCGGGGTGGAGGAGGCCATTAGAAAGGCACTGGATGGTCTAGATACTCATAACATCCAAGACTTAAAAAAGAGGGGGAAAAAGGTTAGGGACATCATTTTAAAGGCAGATTTTCCAAAGGACTTGGAAAAGGCCATTATAGATGCATATAAAAAGATGGAGGAGATCTACGGAGAGGGGGTTGATGTGGCAGTACGTTCTTCAGCAACAGCAGAAGACCTGCCAGATGCCTCATTTGCAGGCCAGCAGGAGACATATCTCAATATAAGGGGTACCGAGAGCCTCATAGAGGCCTGCCACAAGTGTTTTGCAAGCCTCTTCACCGACAGGGCCATATCCTACAGGCAAGATAAGGGGTTTGGCCACTTTGACGTCTATCTCTCCATTGCGGTCCAGAAGATGGTCAGGAGCGACAGTGCAAGCTCTGGCGTCATGTTTACCATGGATACTGAGAGCGGTTTTGACCAGGTGGTATTCATTACTGGTGCATGGGGGCTTGGTGAAAATGTGGTCCAGGGTGCGGTAAACCCCGACGAGTTCTATGTCTTTAAACCCACGTTGAAACAGGGCTTTAGGCCAGTCATATCCAAGAAGCTCGGCCTCAAACAGAAGAAGATGATCTATACAGACAATCCAAGGTGTCCTGTCAGGAACAAGCCCACTACAAAGAAGGAAAAGAATACATATGTCCTCTCAGACGACGAGATATTACAGCTTGCCAAGTGGGCGTGCATTATCGAGGACCATTACAAAAAGCAAATGGACATCGAGTGGGCCAAGGATGGCGATGGAGAGACTGTGGGTACAGGACAGCTCTTCATAGTCCAGGCACGGCCCGAGACTGTCCACTCCCAGCGAGACACCCAGAGCTTCGAGACTTATGTGTTGAAGGAAACAGGGAAGGTCCTAGTCACTGGCAATGCAGTTGGTTCTAAGATTGGCCAGGGAAAGGCCAATGTTATTGATGACGTAAAAGACATCATGAAATTTAAGAAGGGCGAGGTCTTGGTCACAGACATGACAGACCCAGACTGGGAACCCATCATGAAGATAGCATCTGCCATTGTGACCAACCGAGGCGGGCGTACCTGCCATGCGGCCATAGTCTCCAGGGAATTGGGGATACCGTGTATTGTGGGGACAGAGGATGGTACAGAAAAGATAAAGAGCGGTCAGCCAGTTACGGTCTCATGTGCAGATGGAGAAGAGGGCAAGGTATATGAGGGGCTGCTCGAGTATGAGGTCCAGCGCCTTGATCTAAAAGATGTACCGAAGACCAAGACCAAGATAATGATGAATGTGGGGATCCCAGAGCAGGCATTCACCCAGTGCCAGATACCCAACGATGGTGTTGGACTTGCCAGACTTGAGTTCATCATAAACTCCCACATTGGTATCCACCCACTGGCACTTCTCAACTACCCAGAGCTCAAGAAAAAGGCGAGGCGCGATAAATCAATCCGCGAGGTGGTAAAGGCCATTGAGGAGAGGACACCCCACTACGAAGATAAGGCACGCTTCTTTGTAGACACATTGGCCCAGGGTGTCGCCAGGATAGCTGCAGGGTTCTATCCAAAAGATGCCATAGTGCGGTTGAGTGACTTTAAATCCAATGAATATGCAAACCTCATTGGTGGGCAGATCTATGAGCCAGTAGAACACAACCCCATGATCGGTTGGCGTGGTGCCTCCAGGTATTATAGCCCCAATTTTGAGCCAGCCTTTGCCCTGGAGTGTGAGGCGCTCAAGAAGGTTCGAGACGAGATGGGACTCTCCAATGTAAAAATAATGATCCCATTCTGCCGTACAGTGGAGGAGGGCAAAAAGGTCATAGGGATCATGGAAAAGTATGGGCTTAAACATGGCGAAAATGGCCTTGAGATCTATGTCATGTGTGAGATACCGAGCAATGTGGTACTGGCCGATGAATTTGCCAAGGTGTTTGACGGGTTTTCCATTGGTTCAAACGACCTCACCCAACTCACCCTTGGTCTCGATAGGGACTCAGAGCTCGTAAGCCACATCTATGACGAGAGAAATGAGGCAGTGAAGCGCCTTGTACGTCAGGTCATCCAAGTGGCCAAGAAGGCAAAGAGGAAGATAGGGATCTGCGGCCAGGCGCCCAGTGACTTTCCAGACTTTGCTGAATTTCTCGTAGAGTGTGGTATTGATTCCATGAGCCTCACCCCAGACACTGCTGTAAAGACACGACTCCTCGTGGCTGAAAAGGAAAAGGCCCTAGGTATAAAATAAAATACACAAGGGGGCACCGCCCCCTTTAATTTTGTACAAGTACATTAAGGGACAGGCGAATTATAGGAGGGGATATGCCGCGGATACCAAGGTTATTAGTTGATGGAGAAGAGGCTGTGTATCATGTGATCTCGAGAACGGCCCTTGATGGATATGTCCTCGGATCAGATGAAAAAGAGTATCTAGTTCGTCTAATACAGTGGCTCTCTGGTGTGTTTTTTGTGAAGATATTTGGTTACTGTATCATGAGTAATCACTTTCACCTGTTGTTGAAGGTCAGTCCAGGAAGGGAGCTCAGTGACGAAGAGGTTTTAAGACGCGCAAAGATTTACTACGACAACATCCAAGGAAAACAACAGGTTGTTCCCGCATACATAGACAGATATAGGGAGCGCTTTTCGAACCTTTCAGAGTTTGTGAAGGAGATAAAACAAAGATTTTCGAGATATTATAATAAGAAGCATAGTAGGAGGGGATACTTTTGGGGAGACAGGTACAAGAGCGTGCTCATCGAGGAGGGTGAGGCACTTTTGAACTGTCTTGCATACATAGAGCTAAATCCTGTGAGGGCGGGTATTGTGAAGCGTCCTGAGGAATATAGATGGTGTTCCCTAGCCTACCTCATTGCTACAGGCAATAGGTCTGGGTTTATCTGTACAGACTATGGTCTAGCAACCACGAGGGAACCAGCCTTTGAGGAATTTCTCGCCTTACTAAGGGCATTTATCTATGAAAAAGGTGGGATGAAGATAGATGGAGGGAGAAAAATCCCACATGATATTTTAGAGCAAGAGCGGAAAAAGGGGTTTAGGCCCAGTAAAAAGAGGCTCTTTTTAATGAAAATCCGATACTTTTCAGACTCTGGCATCCTCGGCTCGCGGGCATACGTGAGGGCACAATATGAGAGATTTAGACGCCTTTTTAGGTCAAAGGAAAAGGTCCCTAAGCGGGTGCCAGGGATAGAAGGTGTATATTCTCTAAAACGCCTTACAGTCAATGTTTAGGGGTTCATAAATGGAATTGATTGACACAGTCGGACTGGGCAAGTAATTTCCCACGCATGGATTCATTAATACTTGGTAGGAGTTGGGAGTTTTGTTCTCCTTCAGACAATGCCCGTAAGTTGTCTTCACGAATGGGTATCCCAACAGAGGTAGCAGGTTACTTGGAATTCTGTGGACTTGCCACGGAAGAGGATATAAGGGCACACCTACTTCCCGAATTGCGCTCCATGCGGGCCCCTTGGATGATGAAGGGGATGCATGAGGCAGTGGAAAGGCTTGTAGCCGCTGTCAAGGCAAGGGAGACCATAGGGATTTTTGGTGACTATGATGCAGATGGCGTGAGTGCCACCTCTCTTTTGGCGTTATTTTTTAGGTCCCTTGATCAACCACACACCATATATATCCCCCATAGGGAAGAAGATGGCTATGGTCTGAACCTCCAAGGCCTCAACTATCTGAAGGAAAAGGGTGCAAGCCTAGTGGTCACAGTGGACTGTGGGATTACTGCTGTCCAAGAAGTGGAAGATGCAAGGGAGTTGGGGCTTGATCTCATCATAACCGATCACCATGAACCTTCAGATGTGGTACCAGACTGTATAGCGGTCATAGATCCCAAACAGAAGGACTGCCCTTATCCGTTCAAGGGACTTGCAGGCGTTGGAGTGGCATTTAATCTCGTAGTTGCCCTAAGGGCCGCCTTGAGAGAGGAGGGTTTTTTTGTCAATAGGCCAGAGCCCAACCTAAGAGACCTACTCGATATCGTAACCATAGGGACCATCGGCGACATAGTCCCCCTTTTGTATGAAAACCGGATTTTTACACGTATTGGACTAGAACTCATTCAATCCTCAAAGAGGCCCGGCGTCCAGGCCCTGCTTGAAAAGTGCAGTGTAAAGGGAGATCTCAGTGTAAACGAAGTGGCGTTCCGCATGGTACCCAGGATAAATGCAGCGGGCAGGATGGATCATGCCCGTATTGCCCTGAGGCTTTTTTTGTCTGAGGACTGGGAAGAGTCTCTAGGATTGGCGGACACCCTCAATAGACTAAATTCTAATAGGCAGCGTATTGAGCAGACCATCTTACAAGAGGCCCTTGAGCTTGCCGAAAATGAATCTCACAATCCCATACTGATCCTAGCACGCCCTGGCTGGAAAAAGGGGGTGATAGGGATCGTGGCCTCGAAGCTCATGGATCGGCTTGGGCGTCCCACAATCCTGCTCACCCAAGAGCCGAGCGGCATACTAGAGGGTTCAGGACGCAGTCCAGCTGAAATTAATCTCCTATCCATACTAAAGGCATGTTCAGATCACTTAGACGGCTTTGGTGGCCACAGCAGTGCCGCAGGCCTTCGAGTCCACCCTGAGCATTTAGAGAGCTTCAAGGAGGCAGCCATCGGTTATCTTAACGGCCTTAGACAGGAAAAGAGGCCATCTCTTACAATACACATGGATCTCAGGGCAGAAGACATTGTAGCACACCCATTTCACGAGGTTCTTCAACGCCTCGAACCCTTTGGCCCAGGGTTTGAACCGCCACTAATGCGTCTAAGGGAATTTCACGTGAGGGATCGGTCCATAGTGGGAAACAATCACCTCAAGCTCATCCTTTCTGCCAAGGATGCTGCCCCATGGGCACGCCCTTTGGAGGTATTGGGGTGGGGGCTTGGATCCTATGTTGATCTACCCTGGCACCAGCTGGAGATGGCATGTACCCCCTTTTTCAATTACTGGAACGGTAGAAAGAGCCTACAATTAGAATTGAAAGACGTACGTTATCCAGGAGATGAGGCTTAAGCGTTTAACTGTCAAGGGATTTAAATCGTTCCCTGATCGTACTTCCCTCACCTTTCCACTCCAGGGGATCTCTGCCATTGTTGGTCCAAATGGGTGCGGAAAATCCAATATCTTAGATGCCATACGGTGGGTATTGGGAGAACAGAGCCCAAAGATATTGAGGGCACGCTCCATGGAAGAGGTCATTTATAGTGGCCCAAATGGAAGACAGGTGGGATACGCCGAGGTCTCAATAGTGTTGGAAAGGGAGGGGGGCACTGAAGGGGAAAAGAAGGAGATCGAGGTCACACGGAGGTTATATAGACGAGGGGAGGCCAAGTATCTCATTGATGGTAAGTTGGTGCGCCTCAAGGACATACTCTATCTCTTCATGGATACAGGGACTGGTACGCGTGCCTATGCCCTAGTTGATCAGGGTCAGGTGACCAGATTTGTTGAGATGGGGCCCCACGAGAGAAGACTCCTCATCGAGGAGGCAGCTGGGATCTCCAAGTACAAACAAAAGAGAAAGGAGACCGAGGCCCGCCTCAAAAAGACAGTGGATAACATGGAGCGACTCGAGGACATACTTGAGGAGGTGAGGCGTGAACACAGGGTGGTTTCTAAAGAGGCAGAAGTGGCCCAGCGCTTTATATCCTTAAGGGAAAGGCTCGACCAGTACAAAAAGGCACACCTGGGCAAACAATATGGTGTTCTGATCGAAGCGGAGAGGGTTGTCGGCCTTGAAAAGGAGAGGCTTGAGTCGCGCCTTAATAAAATAGAAGCCGATATTAGCCAAAAAAGGAAAGATATCGGCAAGTTGAAAGAAAAGATCGAACTCCTTGAAGACGAATATGCTGGGCTTCAAGATGAGGAGCGCTCTTTATATGAAGAGATCGAACGCATTGAGAGGGGCCTTCAAAAGAGTAGGGTCGAGCTAGATCGTCTGAGTCACACACAAAGAGAACGTCAGACAAAAAAGATAGAGATCGAGAGGCGGATAAGGAGCCTTAATCAAAAGAAAAAAGGGCTTTTAGAGGAATTGGAGGGGCTCAAACAAGATATCTCACGGCTAAAAGCAGAATTTACGCACAATAAGGCCTTGAGAGACAAAGTCAAAGAGGAGTTTTCAGAGAAAAAGAGGGAAGAAGAGGCGGTCAAGGACAAGATTGTCGATGCCAAAAGTAATCTTGCACGCATTGAAGGTGAGGAAAAGAGCCTGCTTGAAAGGGAAAAGGACTGTATCAAGAGACAAACAATACTTGCACAAAAGCTCGATAGCCTGAAAGAAAAGGAAGCAGGGCTATCTGAAGATCTCAATACAAAAAAGAGCAGGCAAAAGGAGCTTGAACGCGAAAAAGAGGAGATAGAGGCTGAGATTGCTAACTATACAGAGATATTAACTGATCTTCAAGCGAAGAGAGAGGTTACCCGCACTGAGTATGAGAAGGCGGCCTCGGCCCTTAGGGATACACGCCATAGATTAAAGGCAATAGAAGAGATCATTCAAGGCGGCCTAGATCTCTTTGATCACACTCGAGATGTCATGAGGACGCTCAAAGAGAAAGGGATACCATACCTTGGTCTAGTCATAGATTTTATTGAGATAAAAGATGGCCTTGAGCCTGTGGTGGAGGGTGTGCTAGGGGAAGACCTCTTACAGGCCATAGTGTTTGAGCGAAAAGACCATGCCAAAGAGGCCTTGAAGCATCTAGAGTCAAAGGAGATTCAAGGCCCTATCTGGTTCTTTGTAATGGATGAAGACACCCCCCCTCCATACGATGCTTGCCCAGACAATCGGTGTCTTTTGACCGCAGTGAAGGTCCCATCAGGCCTTAGGGCCGCATTAACGAGGAGGATTGGTGGTCTAACTGAATTAGAAGGGTACGGAGATTGTGATAGAAACAGGGTGTACATCCATGGTGAGAATGAATTTTTTCTCTTGGGAAATGGTTCAACAAAGAGAGGCAATCGACAAAAGGGGCTACTTGAGAGGCGTTCAGAATATAGGCGATTAAAGGCCAAGGAAGAGGTCGAGACAAAGGTTTTAGCCAAACTTAAAGAGGATCTAAATGGGTTGAGTTCAGAGTGTGAGGATCATAGAGAGAGACTGGACTCCCTTAAGGAGAAGAGGAGGTCCCTTTTACGGGAACAAGGCATCCTTGAGTCTGAGATAAAGCAGCTTTTAAGGGAAAGAACTGGGCTAAAAGACCAGAGAGAGGCAATAGAGCTTGAAAAAGAGGCACTTTCAATAGACCTAGAAGAGATCAGGCGCTTAAAGGAGAGTAACCGCAAGAGGCGGGATGCACATGCTTCGGAGCTTTCGCACCTTACAGAAATGCTACAGGCTATCAAAAGTGAACTTGACCAGAGAGAAGACGGACTTAGGGAATTTGAAGAGCGACTAGGTATACTAAAAAATGAATTAGTGCGACACGAGACCAAAAGGGACTCCCTCCTAGGACATATGCGATCAATAGAGGCGAGTCTAAAAAAGTTAGACCAAGAGAGGGCCAGCCTAGACAAAGGGCAAAGGAGCTTGGCTGAGAAAATAGATCTACTAAGGGCTCAACTCAGCCAACGCACAAAAAGACTCGAAGACCTAAAAGGTGATCTCGTTAGATTGCGTAGTGCCAAGGATGAAACGTATCAGGCCCTAAAGGATCTTCGTGAAAAAGAAGACGATCTTTCTATGGCACTGGAGTCCATTGAAGCCGATAAAAATGCCACATTGGCTGAAGTACACAAAAAGGAGCTTAGACTTTCATCTCTAAGGGAACGGCTTTCCAACATAGAAGAGGAGGCACAAGAGCTATTCTCTGAGGCACTTGAGAGTGTGTGGAAGGAGTGGGCCGCTTTAAAAGAAGGGCTTAAGAACAAAGAGCTAGAAAGGGAGATGAGGCGCCTTAAAAGAGAGATGGAGAGCATGGGGGCAGTAAACCTCGGGGCACTAGAGAGGCTAAAGGAGCTCGACGAGCGCCTGGGATTTCTCCAGAGGCAATTGGAGGACCTAAGGGGTTCTTACGAGGACCTCAAAGTGGCCATGAATAAGATAGATTCAAGGTGTAGGACAAGGTTGAGGGAGGCCCTCGACGGCATAAACAGGCAGTTAGAGAGGGTCTTTCCCCTCCTTTTCGAGGGGGGGAGCGCAAAACTTGACCTCACAAAAGAGGGGAGCGATATCTTGGAGAAGGGGATTGAGTTCATGGTGAAGCTCCCTGGAAAGGCAGTAAGGAGCCTCCACCTCCTGTCTGGTGGGGAAAAGGCACTCTCTGCGCTAAGTCTCATCTTTTCCATATTTTTCTTAAAGCCAGCCCCATTTTGTGTGCTGGACGAGGTGGATGCAGCCCTTGACGAGTCTAACTGTGTACGTTTTTCAAGGCTCCTTACAGAAATATCAAAGCGTTCACAGGTCATCCTTATCACCCACAATCCCAGGGTGATGGAAACTGCCCACAGACTCTTTGGTGTAACCATGGAGGAAAAGGGGGTCTCAAAACTAGTGTCTGTGCGGCTGGAATGAGTAGAGTAGGGGGACAAAAGGTCACCCATTAGAGCGTGTATTACACTTGAAAGGTGTATCATATTCTCTTGTGTTCAAAGGAACATGGGGGTAGTATCTTTACTTAGGATCGTAAAAATACACAAGAGATCGACTCAATCGGGCCAAATCTATGCCAGACCTTAAAAACACCATTGCCTTTTTATATCTCCAAGAGACCAAGTTCAACCGTTCAACTATTTATGATAGGCCCAGGCCAAACATCCTCCCTGGGGAACCCTTCAAGCGCTATAAGAATGCTGAAAAGGTCCTCCTCAAGAGGCGTTGGGAGGGCCATGTCGACACCAACGACCTTTGGTCCATCCTCCAAAAGAGGCGTTCAAGGAGGAACTACACTGGTGGCCCCATCTCAATAGACGAACTTTCTCTCCTGCTCTGGTCTGCTCAGGGGGTCACTGCCCAGGCAGGCCCATATTACTTGCGGACTGCACCATCGGCCGGGGCATTGTATCCAATAGAGACATATGTGGTTATTGAGCGGGTATCTGGGATAGAGCCTGGTATATATCACTTTGATGTCAAGGGCTTCCAACTCGAGACCATATCTCGCGGCCTCTTTCTGGGAGATCTTGCGAGGAGCGCCCTGGGCCAGGGCTTTATAAGGAGTGCATCCTGTGTGTTTCTTTGGTCAGCAGTACTGAGGCGAACGATGTCTAAATATGGTGCACGTGGCCTGAGGTATATATTCCTGGATGCGGGCCATATATGTCAAAACCTCCTCCTGGCAGCAGAGGCCTTAGAACTTGGGGCATGCCCTGTGGCGGCATTTTTTGACGAAGAGTTAAATGAGATGTTGGGGCTAGATGGTATTGAAGAGACAGCTATCTATATGGCTGCAATTGGGCGAAAAAGGGGTGAAGGGCTTTAGGTTACATCCCCTTTCCAGACAATCCTCTCCAAAAGGGACATCGCCTTACCCTCTGGCATGGGGTTAAATTGTACACCCATTATCCATTTACCATCTCCTTCCTGTGGGGATGCCCATCTCACACAGGCCCTGGCATCGAATTCCTCTCCATTTTCCTCTTTGATAGTGATATCAACGCATTCGCCAGGTCGAATGTAGGCAGTGGATGTCAATCTGGCCCCGCCTAGACTGATGTCCACTGTCTCAATGTCCGCCCGCTTTTCTGGGGAATAGATGAGGCCCTTCAATTGCCTCAACACCCTCCTATATTCTCTGCGTTCCATGGCACAGAAGTGGGGGTTTTCACTGAAAGACTTGTACCTTTCACACTCAGTATATTGGTCTGTCAGACAAAAATTGATCCTCTGTTCAATCAAAGGCATATAGGTCGGTTGCCCTTTTATAATGCACTGATCGGAGAAGCTGAAATAAAATGGGCACATTCCTTCCTTTTTCCCCTCATAAAAATTGTGTATCACAGTTAAGATATCTAAAGGATTACATAAAATCATAATAATGTTAAGTCCTCTCCTGCCCCTGTTTTGGAAAAAGGCAGGTCTAGCAGGAGCACCAGACCTGCCACGCCAGGAGGTAGGATGTTAGAGCCTTGCCTTAATGGTCTAGATAGCAAGTTGTCTGCCAAAAGAATAAAATTATAAAATTTTATTCATATTATTGTAACTATTTGTATTTTCATTGATTTTTTGCGTCTAATTGGGATGGGGAAATGCAGGAATATGATTTAGAGGTATTTTTTTAGTGATTTTACACAAGGAAGCGCCATAAGCCCCAAAAACTGTGTCAAAAGACCTATTTTTTGGGGCATTTCACCAATCAATTGGATTTTGCCACCGAGTTTTTTTTTGTGGGATTCTAATGAATTTGTGCCATTGGAAAGGCGATAGCGAGTCCAAAGGGCATCCCGCCTCGCAGTAAAAGGGAAGGCGGGATGCACACGTTTTTTCTATTGGATGTTAAATGATGTGGCGTACAAGAGGAAATTTTCGAGGCTTACGTCTTGTGCAGGAAGGACAAGTAAGTAGAGTTGATAGTTCCCAGGCGGCAAGATCGAGGCATCGAATGCGCCAAAGGGTGTTTCATCCACTACATCTTGATAATTCGCCTTCCATGGCACCAGTCCTCCCTTATATTCCATGAGTGAACCTGCCGAGGTGAGGAGAAATAGTTTTCCAGGCAATATGTCTGGCGCCGCCACTCCAAAGTAGATATCTACGGGTCCATTGAATCTATTTAGCAAAATGCGAATCTTTAGCTCACTGCCCCCTTCTGCATAGTCTCCAATGCCTATAGGGTGGGTTGTGGCAGAGGTGTTGCCCATGATGGGCTCATCCCGTAGAGATTCGCCAAAAAAATCCGTGCCACTAGGGACTGACAGATCCTCTGCAACTGGCGAGGATTTTAATATGGCGCCATTGTCGCCAACTGCTACAAAGAACCCCTTTCCAAAGGCTATATCCCATATGTGGGTCCCTGGAGAAAAGGTCTCGCCACTATCATCTATTATACCCGATCCACCATAGAGGAATACGCCATTTCCAGCACCGATTCCAAATCCCTCACCACCCAAATTCTTTATTACCGACCATTTAATTCCGTCTTGGGATTCCAATACATCACCCGTAACGCCAACCGCTCTGAATACACCGTTTTGAAAGGCAACGTCTCTCAATCCATAACCACTCTCCAAGGTGACGGGACCCCAGGTAATGCCATTGTCTTTAGAATAGAGGATACCCTCTTGGCCCCCCTTTAAAAAACCCACTGCCACAAGCGTGCCGTTTCCATAAGCGATCCCTGCACCATCCACACGATAGTTGACATTTCCAGAAAAGACGTTGTCTGCCTGGGCAACCATGTGCCAGCTTATGGCATCTTGGGAGGTCCAGATCTGCTCTCCAGTCAAGAGATATTCACCATTTTCGTAACCCACTGCACCTACCCCGAGCGAACCAGAAATACCCACTGCATCCCAGGCCTGGCCAGAATTTGAGGTATAGACCTTGGCAAAGCCCTCTCCACAAAGGGCGACAAATCTCCCAGCCCCATAGGCGATGCCCGTAAGGTTGCACGTCCCAGGGATGACTGTCTTTGACCAGTTTTCGCCATCAGTGGAATAGAGCACTGTTGACCCCTCTCCAACTGCCACAAATTTGCCGTTTCCATATACGATACGCCTAAGATTTGCAGGCACAGGAGAGGTCACCTGGGTCCAGGTGAGCTCCTTTGCCCACGAGCTTTGAACCCTTTGCCCCCATGATGCCATGACCAAAAACAATGTGGTGAAAACGGTGATCGTAAGTAGATTTGATCTTTTCATCTCTTAGACTCCTTATGGTTTTTTGTCTCCTTACCTCTGATATGAAAGACCCATGTGGGTCTTTCCATGGCAGACGAGGGTACAGCTTCCAGCATAGGTCCCTTTGTCTGTGAAAATGGGATAACTCTGACCGGAGACCGGGAAAACTATGCGAGTGTCGAAGTTGATGAGGTGCGTATGGTCGCCGGTTGAGAGATCCTGTCTCACTCCGTGCGGATCATGGCACGCAGCACATGTGGCCCCTTGCTCTAGATGTTCTGAGTGCACAAAACTCTGGTCCTGGAGGATGCTGTTTCTGTCGTGGCACCTATAACAGAGGGCATAGGCATCATAGCTCTCTGGGGTCATGTCTGTGGTCTCATATCTTTCCCTCAAGATAGGTTCAAACACCGAGCCGTGCGGCCCCCTTGGGCCAGTGCCACCAATGGTGCGGGAATTGTCAGAATCGTGGCAATCCGTACAATATATAATGGTGGAGGTGGTCATGCTCGGTTCATAGGAACTGGGTATGCTTGGGACGTTGGGATTTTTCCCAACACCCTCTACTGGGTGATAGCTTGGGTTGTTCAGGTCGAATTCATAGCGCTTATTGGTCTCGTTTACGACCCTTGGAATGTAAGGAATCCCTGGGCTTGAGTCTGCGTGACACTTGAAACAGATCTCATATTCATACTGGGCCTCTAAAACTGGAGTCCCAAGGCTGGAGACACCCGTTACCTTAGATGTGGCACCAGAGACGTTGGGAGCTGTACCAGGGTTTGAGTTGGCTGCATGGGGATTATGGCAGTCCTGGCACTCTACGTGGCCTGAGATCATCAAGGGGGATTCTCCTGGTTCGTGGTGGTTAGAGGTGATGCCTATGGTCGTGGCCTCCACCGGGTGGTGAGAGAGCTTCTGCATCTCAGATTCTACGTCCAAGGATGCCACATGGCCATTATGACACGGATAGCAATTGGCCTCTTCTTCCAGATAATTGAGTAACCTCTCAGGTCCACCTGCCGAGTGTGGTGCATGGCAATTCTCACACCCGTTCTCTGCAACTGTTGTAAAGCTGGTATGTGGCCATGGATTTGGTGGTGAACCGTTCCAGACATTGGATGCATTCTTATGTGATGAATAGGGCCAGCCCGAAACGAAGTGGCATGTGGTACAGAGATTCGAATATGCGTTGGTGATTCGGAGGAACATTCCGTTTGTATCATCATGAGGATCATGGCAAGTGGTGCAGTGGACCTCGTAATCATCGTAGAATATGAGCCCTGGTGGGGGGGTAGGGGCGAGCTCTGGGTTTGGAAGACTGTCATAATATGAGAATGAAACCGGGTGGTCGTCTGATAGAATCGTGCCGATATATGAGGGGCTTGTGGTCTGGATTTGACCCATTACCTGGATGTCGTTCGATGGGACCCTCACGTCACCCAGAGCGATGGTCCCGTCGTGACAACTGAGACATAACCTAGATGGCCCGGTTGGCTGATTAGTCTTGGCAGTCATGGTGGAGCTGGAATATAGCACGTAGTTTATTGGCTCAAGGTCCTTGTTCCAGAGGGGTGTCTTAGGGGCGGCGTTGTGGGGTGTGTGACAGAATATGCAGATCCTGGTCTCAACAAGGCTCTTGATGGTGCCTGGACCAGTAACAGAAAGATTGTGCTTAGTATTTACAATGCTCATCTGTGCCCAACACAAGGGCGTGAATAAATTAAAGAGTGAGAGCATGATGAAGACAAAATAGTTCTTAGTGATCCACCATCTCTTTCGAAGGATGCTCGCTTCCATTTTTTAAGTCCTCAGTCTCTTATCTCAAAAATTTGTACTCTTTTATTAAAGGTATCACACACATATAGTCTATTATGCCTGTTGTCGATGAACACCCCCGAAGGCAACCAGAATTCACCTGGCCCCCGTCCCCTTTTTCCCACTGTGAGTAAAAAATCACCCCATTCATTAAACAACTGAACGTTGTCGAAGAGGGCGTCCACCACATAGATCACCCCCTTTTTGTCCACAGCAACCCCCTTGGGCATGGCAAAATCGCCTGAACCATCCCCATGGTGCCCAAAGGAACCAATGAAATCACCGTGAGAGCTAAATATCTGTATCCTGAAGTTCATGGCATCTGTTACATAGACCCTCCTGTCAGGCCCAAAGCAGATGTGTGTGGGAAAATTAAAGTTGCCCTTTTGAGAGCCACGACCGCCAAATTCAAACAGCTTTGCTCCAATTCGGTCCATTACAAACACCTTGTGTCGCATGGTATCCACCAGGTAGAGGGCACGGCGCGATGGGTCAAAGGTAAGGCCAGTGGGGCGTAGAAACTCCTCACCATCGACTCCACTGATTACCTTTTGAAACTGGCCTTCACGGTCGAAGACTACCACCCTCCTTAGCATGGAATCTGTGACATACATCCGTCCTTCTCGATCAAAGGCAACAGAAACAGGGCTTTTTAGCGCCATCCCTTTCCCCGCCCTGGTTATGCGCTGATAGCTCTTGTCCTGTGGAATATAGAGGTGTACGCACTTGGCCCCTCTGTCTGCCACTGCCATCCTACCATCTTCCCCCAATGAAAAGGCCACAGGATTAGAAAATAGGCCTTTGCTCTCTCTACCGAATGCAATGGCGCGTAAGGTGGATACACCATTTTTCCCCTCCTCTGCGAAACCAGTGAGCGAACCTTTATATACGATCTTTGGCTGGTTCAGTGGCCACCCAATAGTGACCTTGGCAT
>WGBU01000067.1 GCA_015494155.1 Deltaproteobacteria bacterium
AGCTCCACTGTCTCTCCGGTGTTGGCCACAGACTTTATGAAGCCGATACCGGGAGCATAATATTTGTATTCAATGATGTCAGGCTCAAATGGGCTCCAGTCTATGGTCTTGACGCAATCTGAGTATGATCCCTGGGGGACCTCTACAGATTCTCCCTTTGAGACAACATATGCCATATCCTCTGCATTTCCTGGGTGGTATTCCTGTCTGTAGATTGCTCCAGGCCTTGGATCGGCTTTCATTATGATTCCAGGCCTCGCCCCTTTTATGCCAGTGTACCATGCACCAGCAATGCTTGAAATCCATCCACCCTCATAATCCCTGGAGTCCTCGCCAAAGTACCATACGTTTCCTGCTGAATCCTGTGCATAAAAATCATACGTCTCTTCTAAGACTTCATCGTCCTGGCTTACCACGTCTCGAACCACCCTGCATTCTACTCCACCAATCTCAGTGGTCTCATCCAGGACCTCCACCCTGTCCTCAAAGGGCTCGCCCTCTTCGTCTACACCTCTATAGACATACACTGTGCCAGGCTCTAATGGAAAATACGGGTTGGTGATGTCGGGAGAGAAATTCTCCGGGTCTATCTCAGGGTCATATGCATCTTCATTCAGGAAGTCACAGGCCCTTATGCGGGCATCGTATTGATCACTACAGTCTTCCAGGGCTGAAGAGAGGGCCTCATTTGCCCCTTCCTCACACTCTGCCTTCTCGTCCTCGTCTTTGTAGTTGATGCATGCTGCCTGAGTGGTCCAATATTCGGTGGAGGCCTCCAGTTGACATGCACCCAAGAGGGACCTGGCAGTGGTCTTGCAAACAGTCTCTGCGCACAAGGCAGGTAATGCCGCAGATAATACTCCCAAGAAAAGAGACAATACTAAGATGCCGATTGTGCTTCGTCTTAAGGTCTTCATGGTCATTTACCTCCCTCAATAAGTTTCTTTCATCCCCATTAACTGGGAAGGAATTGATTAATGTTGTATTGAAGGAAGATTAAGTGGACATTAAGGAATCATTAAGAAATTTTAATGATAATGGGATACCCTACTTTTGACATCTCATTCAGAAAGTAAAAAAAATACATTTTCCAATGGGCTATAAGTGTAGTAGGATTTATCATAGCCTACGGGGTCGTTCCATATCGGTTGGTCGCAATTTCATAGGATCATAGGCCTAATTTTTAAAGAGGCGTTTTTTGGGTACAGTTCATTTTTTAAAGGAGAAAAGGGAGATGTACTTTATACGGTCTGTTAAAGAACTCGATTTTACTCCAAGGGGTGAGGTCTTTCCATCTCCATCGGATTGGAGGGATCAAGTCATATACTTTCTCCTGATCGATCGTTTTGACAACAACCAGGATGGGATCCCACCATACGACCCTGAGACTGCCCCAAAGGGGAGAGATCCTAATGAAGGGCGTGTGTTCCAAGGGGGAAACCTAAAGGGCGTTATGCGCCGCCTGGACTATATTAAAGGGCTTGGCTGCAATGCCATATGGCTGAGCCCTGTCTTCAAGAATCGCCAAGAACTTCCAGATACATACCATGGCTACGGCATCCAGGACTTCCTCCAGGTGGACAGGCGTTTCGGCACCAATGAGGACCTACGGGCCCTTGTAAAAAGGGCACACGAAATGGGTATCTACGTGATATTAGACATAGTTTTAAACCATACAGGTGACAACTGGGCATATCCAGGGGACTATCCCTATTATTACTGGAAAGACGCACCAGGGCCATTTGATTTTGGCTTTTGGAGAGAGATAGACCCAGCGCCAGGACTTCAACAAGATGATGCAGTATGGCCCGTGGAACTCCAGCACCCCGACTGCTACAAACGGCGTGGGCAGATACGCCACTGGGACGATCGGGACGAGGCTATTAACGGCGACTTCTTTTCACTAAAGGAACTGGACATACGTAAAAGGGTGGTTTTGGATACCCTCATTAAGATCTACAAGTACTGGATATCTTATGCAGATATAGATGGTTTCAGGTTGGACACAGTAAAACACATGGAGGACTCCTCCACTGCCATCTTTTGTAATGCCGTAAGGGAGTATGCAAAACGGAT
This sequence comes from Deltaproteobacteria bacterium, assembly GCA_015494155.1. Classification (GTDB taxonomy): domain Bacteria; phylum Desulfobacterota; class Dissulfuribacteria; order Dissulfuribacterales; family Dissulfuribacteraceae; genus WGBU01. Next base: position 2,077 of record WGBU01000067.1, read on the forward strand.
TGGGAAGGCAAACTTCTTCATATATGGGGAGGTGGTAGGCGACGACCTCACTATTCAGCGATACATAGGTAGAAACAGCCGCATACCAGGTACTAACGAGCGCTTCCCATCGCTGGACGCCTGTCTAGATTTCCCGCTCTACTTTATCCTCGAAGACGTGATAAAAGGCTTTATAGGCCCTAGAGCCCTGAGGGACCGCTATGAAAGGTTTAAAAACCTCTATGCAGACCATGGAGAGGCCAGCAGATACTTTGTCACCTTTGTGGACAACCACGATCAGATGTCACGGCCCTACAGGAGATTTATGCACAAAAATCCCTTTTGGAGACAGGCCGTACTTGCCATTGGCTACCTCCTCACCTCCCAGGGGATACCATGTATCTATTATGGCACAGAGCAAGGATTTGATGGGGGTGGAGACAGCGACTACTATGTGAGGGAGTGCATGTTTGGCGGTAAATGGGGTGCCTTCGATACCACAGGTGTGCACTTCTTTAACCCATCTCACCCCATCTACAAGGGCATAAGCAAGGTCTCGGAGGTGCGCGCTAAGGAGCCTACTCTTAGATATGGGCGACAGTATTTTAGAGAAATATCTCAGGATGGTGTGGAGTTCAGCTATCCAGAAGACAGTAAATCCACACTGGCATATTCAAGGATTCTTGATACAGATGAGATAATTGTGGCAATGAATCTAACAGAGTCCCGGAGGTGCGATTATGTCACTGTGGACAAAGGGCTCTCGCCCCCTGGCTCAAGGCTCGAAGACCTTTTGGGGCAAGGTGGCCCATTTGAGGTAATGGAATCAAAGGGCCGTGCCTGCGTAAAAGTACCACTCGATGGCCACGGCATGGTGATCCTAAAAAAGATGTGACAAGGGCCTCGATGGGGGTATCTTATCCCTCTTTCGTCCTGCTCTTTCTAGGGATCGGCAAAAACTCCACTGCTGGCTCTCGCTTCACCGGCTGGGGATATAGGCTCATGAGTTGATACACCTCGTCTGGCATCTCTTCCTTCACATGGAGTCCCAGCCTCTTTGCCTCGTCAAAGGTAATGGGGTGGTCGTGGGTCCAGCGCCCCTGGGTCATGGTCTCTGCCAGCTCGTGTGCCTTGGATTCGTCATACCGATCCTTTAAGAGGCCGAAGACCGACTCCCTCATCTGATTGAGGGCCTTTTCAGCCATATCTGCCATGATCAGCGTCTGGTCTTCCACATCGTTTATATTCTTTTTCTTTACCGCCTCTACAATGGACGCTGCAGGGAGATTGTTGAGTTGGGGGTCGACTGGCCCAAGGACGGCGTGTTGATCCATTACGATCTCATCTGCTGCCAGGGCGATCAAGGTCCCACCGCTCATGGCATAGTGTGGCACAAAGGCAGTGACCTTCCCCTTGTGTTGTTTTACCGCCCTTGCAATCTGGAGTGCTGCCAGCACCAGACCACCAGGTGTATGAAGTACAATATCTATGGGGACATCTGGGTCTGTCATGTGGATTGCACGTATCACCTGTTCCGAGTCGTTTACGTCGATGAATTTCATCACTGGGAATCCCAAAAGGCTCATGGTCTCTTGCCTGTGGACCAATAGGATGACCCTCGAATTTCTCATGTTCTCAATCTTCTGTATTGCCCTCTGACGCGCTGCCTCCAACATCTTCTGCCTGAAAATGGGTTGAAGGGCCGCAGCCATAAAAAAGAACCAAAAGATGTCGAGTCCATTCATTTTTTCATCTCCTCCTTCTCTGATTACCACCTATCATATGGTTCAAGCAGGCCAAAATATCTGTATTCATCCTTATAGCGCCTACACGCCCTCTTTTTTCTCAGCATGAACAACCTATAGGTAAACATCCCGAACAAGAAGCCCCCTATATGGGCCCACCACGCTATTCCACCAGACTGTACTGGTGCAGCAAGACTGAGTGTTCCGCTAAAGAGCTGTTCAAAAAACCAGATGGCCAAGTAGAAGAGTGCAGGCACCTCAAAAAAGAAGGGGATGAACAGGATGGGAAAGAACATGACGATCCTGGCATGGGGAAAGAGGATGTAGTATGCCCCCATCACTCCAGAGATCGCCCCAGATGCCCCTATTATCGGCACAGTGGAATTTGGATTCATGAATATGTGTACAAGGCTGGCTGCGATCCCGCAAAGGAGATAGAAGGCGAGGAACCGCCATGGACCCATGACGTCCTCTACATTGTCTCCAAATATCCACAAGGTCCACATGTTGCCAAATATGTGTATCCAGCCGCCGTGGAGGAACATACAAGTAAAAAAGGGCCAAAGACCTAAGACGTCGAGCCCCACCATTTTAGCCCACTCTGGGTGTGTGACCTTGGCAGGCACCAGGCCAAAGACATAAAAAAATTGCTCCAGCATGGGCTTGGGGATGGTGGTCTCAAACAAAAATACCACCACATTTACTATAATAAGTGTCCACGTCATTATGGGTGGACACCTTCTAGGTGTACTGTCTTGCAATGGAAACATATTGTTACAACCTTATATCCAAGAAATACTTTTTTCCAATCATCTTTTTAAGCCACACTGCAAGGAGCCCTGAAAAAGTGATGGTCTCTCCTATGGCAGCTACTGCAGCCTTGTCTCCAACCTTGACCGTAAGGCCCTTGTACTGGAACTCTGGGACCTTCACCTTTTCTCCTCGTACAAGTCTGGGTAGGTTTGTACCCAAAAATTTCCCCTGCTGCACAGCGATCTGCCCTAGCATCTGTTGCCCAGTGCCGGCACAATCCCCTGCTACAAAGACGTTTTCAAAGTCTACGCTCCTCAGATACTGGTCCACAAGGGCGCGACCCAGTCGATCCACACTAAAACCCGCCTCTTCCACCAACCTGGACGCCCGTACCCCCATGGCCCAGATGGCCATATCTGCCCTGATGGTCTCCCCATTCTCAAATAAGACCACCCCATCTACCACACTCTTTACTGCACGCCCTGTAATAACCTCTACGCCAAGGGATTGGAGGGCACGCCTTGCCTCTTTTTGGGCATCTTCTGGGAGGGTCGGGAGTATCTCTGGGGCTGCCTCCACAAGGGTGACCTCAAGACCAATATGGCTTGAAAGTCGCCCTATCTGGCCTGCTGTCTCCACCCCCACAAAACCTCCTCCACAGACTATGACACTCTTCAAGTGGTCAAATAACCTCTTTCTGATCTCAAGGGCAGATGGGTAGTCCCTCACACAAAAAAGGCCCTTTTGGGGAAGGAATATGTTGGGTTCCCACCCCAAGGCAATAACACAGTACTCATACTCAATAGAATGTTGGACACCTTGAGGGTCTCTCACCAGGACCCTGTTTTCCTTGGGGATAATTGCCTCTACAGTGGCACACAGGAATTTGTCAAAGAGGGTGTTGAGCCACAAGATGCCATCTTCGTCCTTTATGTTTCCAGTTACAAGGTCTGGCAAAAGGGCTGTAAGGGTCTGGTACCGCCGGTTGTTTATAATAAGGAAGTCCTCTCCCTGCTGCATGAGCCTGTATGCAACAGGCACACCGGCATAGCCACCTCCGAGGATTACAAACCTTTTCTTCATAGCGAGAGAGGCCCTCCGCCTATTTATACGCCCAGTCCCAATAGCCTACCCACAGATACTATCATAAAAGAAACAAGCCATGCAAGACAGACCAGATAGCTTATGGAAAATAGGGTCCAGCCCATGGAACCTGTCTCACGCCAAATAGTGGTGACAGTCACCATACATGGGACATAGATGAGCACAAAGACCATGAAGGCATAGGCACTGAGTGGTGTAAGGCCACTTTTTCTGAGTGCCTCACGAAGTGGGGTAGTTGTGCCACCCTCTCCAACATCTGCCTGATAGAGTACACCAAGGGTACTTACCACCACCTCTTTTGCTACAAACCCAGTAATGAGACTTACGCCAAGGCGCCAGTCGAACCCAAGTGGCTTTAAGATGGGCTCAATGGCCATGCCTATCCTACCAATATAGCTATTTTTTAGTCTTTCAAGGTGCATTGCTTCCCTTAGATGCTGGATCTCCTCTTGGAGCGAGACCTTTGCCTCGGACGAGACCCCAGCCTGATTCAATTCTACCTCAAGGGCCTTAATTTGGCCTCCGTAGTCTTTAGAGTACTCGATTGTCTTTGGATGGGCCCCTAAAAACCAGATGATTACAGAGAATATGAGCACCACACCAGTCATCTTCCGCAAGAAGATCTTTGCCCTATCCCACATGTGAATGAGTAGGCTCTTCAGGGTGGGGAGCCTATAGGGTGGAAGTTCCATGACAAATGGTGCAGCGTCTCCTTTAAATAGGGTCTTAGAGAGGATTCGTCCAACGATCACCGCCAGGACGATACCAATCAGGTAGATACTGAATATCACATTTGCCTCTTTACCTGGGAAAAAGGCCCCTGCAATCAAGACATAGACTGGCAGGCGGGCAGAACAGCTCATTAGGGGGTTTATGAGTATTGTTAGAATCCTATCGCGCCTACTCTCCAGGGTGCGGGCTGCCATAATCGCTGGGACGTTACAGCCAAAGCCCATGAGGAGTGGAATAAAACTCTTTCCATGTAGGCCAAGGGCATGCATCACCTTGTCCATAATAAATGCGGCCCTGGCCATATAACCTGTATCTTCCAATATGCTGATCCCCAAAAAGAGGAGGAGGATGTTGGGGAGAAACACCAGTACACCCCCTACCCCGCCAATGATACCATCGACTACAAGTCCCTGGAGGTCACCAGGCGGCAGTGTAGAGGCAGCCCACTGGCCAAGGGTGTCTATCCCATACTCTATCCACTCCACTGGATACCTCCCAAGGGTGAAGGTCATCTGGAAGAGCAGATACATGAAGAGGAGAAACAGTGGATATCCCAAGAGCCTATTGGTGACAAACTGGTCAATTGTGTCGCTTATGGTCTTCTTGGCCACAGTGGAGAGCTTCATGGTCTCCTTGAGGGCACCGGAGATGAACCCATATCGCGCCTCTGCAATTATGGTCTCTGGGTCGTCGTCCATGATGGACATGATGTGTTCCTTGCTCTTCTCCACCTGGTCCAGGATCTCCTTGGCCCGTGGCGACCTTTTAATCCACTCAGTTACCTGTGGGTCGCCTTCCAGGAGCTTTACGGCAGTCCAACGGGGGTAGCAGTAGCTGTTGATCTTAGGGTCTAATTTTAAAACCTGACGGATGGCGCGGATCTCCTCCTCGATCTCCTGGCCATAGTTGACGTGTATATGTCTCGACACAGGGTCGACGTCCTGCACTACCTCTATCACCTTGTCGAGTAGTGCATCTATGCCCTGGCCCCTAGTCCCCACCGTCTCTACAATGGGGACCCCCAAGAGTCTAGAGAGCTGGCGATAGTCCACCACTATGCCCCTCTTCTTTGCCACATCCACCATATTCATGGCAAAGACGAGCCTTATGTTGAGCTCTATGAGCTGTGTGGCGAGGTATAGGTTTCGCTCAAGGTTTGACGCATCCAGTACGTCCACCACTACATCTGGCTTGTGGTCCAGGATGTAGTCCCTGGCCACGAGTTCCTCGATGGAATAGGCAGTGAGCGAATATATGCCAGGCAGATCCACCACCTTTATGGAGTGGCCCTTATAGGTGAGGGAGCCCTCTTTGCGCTCTACTGTGACTCCAGGCCAGTTGCCCACCTTTTGGCGCGCACCAGTCAGTTGATTAAATATAGTAGTCTTGCCAGCATTTGGGTTGCCGGCAAGGGCAATCGTAATCTCCATTAATCCACAAAACTCCTTTCGAACCTGAAGGCAGTGGCCTTCAAAAAGGCCACTTTTTTACCATGTTGATTCGTGACGAGGATGGTATAGAGGCCAGTGGTGTTGCCCAGGTTTTCTTCGCGGGCAGTGGCCGTGAGGGTGTCTCCCACTTGGGCAGGCCTGAGGTAGTTCACACTCACCTCAAGTGCCAGGGCCTGGCGCCCGTGGCTATTACATGCCAGGGCAAAGGCCACATCTGCTAAGGCATAGATGGTTGCACCATGGCAGAGCCTTGCGGCATTGAGGTGATCCTCCTTCACCACCATGGATAGCTCTGCAAAGCCTGGCTCAACCCTCTTTATCTCCATCCCAAAGGTCCCTATCAACTTGTCGTGGGTACCAATGAGTTCCCTTACCTTTTCTACCACATTGCCTGCATTTCCACTCATATGCTGATCCTCTCTTTAGCGCCATGGGTATTGCCAATAAATTTTCGCCAGCGCCACATGAAATTGGCCTTTATGTCTGAGGGGACCATGGTGGTAATGGTGCGAAAGAGGATTGTTAGACGTGGATAAAAAAAGGAGTGGGTGAGGAGAGTGCTTCTTGTTGGTAGGAGTATTGTGAGGAGAAAACAGGCGATTGCTACTACAACGAGACCCTTTATTACTCCAAGGGCACCACCCAGTCCACGATCCAAGAAGCTTAGATTCATTGCCTTCAAAAAGGCCCTTAGAAGGTATCCTGTTATGACAAAGAATAGGTAGACCACAAAGAATAGGAGGAAGAACCCAGTGACAAAACAGAGCGTCTGGTCCTTGATGAGATAATGGAGCCTTTGAGAGACGAGTTGATGGAAATTTATAGCTGTCCAAAAGCCTGCCAGGAGTCCCACTAGGCCTGAAATTGAGCGTACAAACCCCACAAAAAGGCCCCTTATGAGGGCTATGGCCAGGACAATACAAATGAAGATGTCGAGAAGGTTAAACCCCACTCCAAATATATTGAGATTCAACGTCTCTTCCTCCTGTTTTCTCTTAGGTAGAGTTCTGCACTCCTACTCAGGTCATAATAGGTATGATTCATATGCTTTGGTCGTTTTAGGCCCTTTTTCATCAAAAATGTCCCTTTTACCCGCTCAAGCCAACCGAGGCGCTCCATTTCAGCCAGTTCATCCATTGCCTGTCGCAAGGAGATCTTGTGCCTTCTCGAAATAAACTTCGCACAATCTGGACCATTTTCAAAGATGTCCAACAAAAGCCTCGTCCTGAGTTCATTGAGATCAGCGACCTTCACAGTGGAGCCCTCTTTTGGCGATCTCATAGGCCTCATCAAGTCCCCTTTGAAGCGCATCTCTCATGGGCTCTAACGCCCTACCCCTACAATCTTTGGGCACCAAGAGCGGTGGTCCTAGGGCAACAGTAACCCTTGTGAAGGGATAAGGTATAACCAGTCTGTCCCAGGTATTCAACCTCTTTGCGCGATCTACCGCAACACCCAAGGGTAGGATAGGGGCATTGGTGAGCCTGGCGAGGACCAGGGCCCCAATCTGAACCTTCTCTGGAGGACCCTGGGAACCATCCGCTACAATCCCTGCACCGATGCCCAACTCATTCATTCGGGTGGCCATCTCTTTGATGGCCCCCTTCCCCCCCTTAAACCTTGATCCCCTCACAGGGTGTTGCCCCCAAAGGGAAACGGCACGGGCCACCCATTCACCATCCTTGCTACCGCTCACCATGATCACTGCCGGCCTCTTTCTAAAGTGAAAGAGGCCATATATGAGGTCTCTGTGCCAGAGCGCTACAATGCAAGGCCTTCCCAAGGACAATATCTTCTCGGCCTCACGGCTGTAAAGGGTCTGCTCAGAAAGGGTTGAAAGCCATAGCTCTATCATCCAGAGGGCCAGTCGATACAATGCCTCTTCTCCGCTGGAAATGTTACTCTCTTACAAAAGAGAGGGTATAAATTACACTGCGAGCCCCATTGAATGCAACCCAGGGTATCTCTCATTTCAATTAGATATTGCATTCTTTGGAGAACTCCCATATTGAAACTTGCCCAAAGCTGGAGTATTTCACTACAAAAAGAATTTTTTTAGGCCCATGGAAGAAGAAAAGGCATTTCGATTCAAAGAGGCAGTAAAAGAGCTCGAAACCATAGTAAGAGAGCTCGAGGACGACACAGTGGACCTCGATGTGGCCCTCAAGAAATATGAAAGGGGCATAAGGCTCATTCGTATGTGCAATGAATATCTGGACAAGGCCGAACTGAGGCTCAAGGAACTCACCCAAGACGAAGGCGGCGTCCCACTCCTAAAGGATGCACAACTTGAAGAGTGATGATTTGTCGATGAATAGCTCCTTTGACCTCAAGACATATCTAGAAGGCAGGCGCAAACTGGTGGATGAGTGGCTAGAAGAGAACCTCCCAAGGCCAGTGGGGCCTCATTCATTAGTCATTGAGGCCATGCGGTACAGTGCCCTGTCCAAGGGCAAACGCATACGGCCGATCCTCCTCATGGCGGCTGCAGATGCTGTAGGTGGAGATGGCACGAGATTCCTCCCTCAGGCCTCTGCCCTTGAGTGTATACACGCCTATAGCCTAATCCACGACGACCTTCCTGCCATGGACGATGACGACCTAAGACGCGGTGTACCCACGTGCCACAAGGCCTTTGGAGAGGCCATGGCCATCTTGGCAGGGGATGCCCTCTTAAACTATGCCTTTGAAATACTCTCAAGCCCAAGCCACTCAAAGGGCCTTGATCCAGAGACGGTAATATCCGTCATAGGGACCATTGGGCATGCATCTGGGATAAATGGCATGGTGGGCGGCCAGGCAGCAGACGTGCTCATGGAGGGAAAGGAAGTGGATGAAGAGACACTGAGGTTCATCCATGTCCACAAGACTGGGGCAATCATAAAGGCCGCCATAAAGGCTGGGGCAATCTTGGGGGGTGCTGACCCAATACAGCTTGAACGGATGGAGGAGTTCGGGTACCATCTGGGCCTCCTCTTCCAGATCAAGGACGATCTCTTGGATGTGGAAGGCGATGAAAAAAGGCTTGGAAAGCGCACAAAAAAGGACGCCGAAAAGAAAAAGGCCACCTATCCGGCCCTATTTGGGATTGAGCGCACAAAACAAATGGGACAGGAGATATTGAAAGAGGCCATAGATGCCCTATCCATCTTTGGCCCAGAGGCAGATGCCCTCAGAAGTGTTGCCAACTATGTAGTTAGGCGGTCGAGGTAAAACAGAGAATGTTAGAGACAATTCGCTCACCCCGTGACCTCAAAAACCTCAATTTAAAGGAACTCATTACACTTTCTTCTGAGATTAGGGAAAAGATCGTAGACACAGTATCCAAGACAGGTGGGCACCTGGCGCCAAGCCTCGGGGTAGTGGAGCTCACTTTGGCCATCCACTACGTATTCGATGCCCCACTGGATAGGATCATATGGGATGTGGGCCACCAGGCCTATGCCCACAAGTTGGTCACCGGGCGCTATGAGCGCTTTCACACCCTGAGACAGTTTGGTGGCATAAGCGGGTTTCCCAAGAGGAGCGAGAGCCCATACGACACCTTGGACACAGGCCATAGCTCCACATCTATAAGTGCCGGCCTTGGGATGAGCACTGGCATAGAACTCCAGGGGAAAAATTCCAAAGTAGTGGTGGTGATTGGCGATGGGTCCATGACTGCAGGCCTTGCATTCGAGGGTCTCAATAATGCTGGACACCTAAAGAAGGACCTCATTGTGATCCTAAACGACAATGAGATGTCCATCTCCCCCAATGTAGGTGCCCTCTCCTCCTTTCTCAGCCGAAAGCTCACAGGAAGGCTCGTGAGGCGTTTTAAGGGGGAGTTAGAATCCTTTTTAAAGCGCTCTGAGATGGGTGAAAATATATGGGCAGTGCTCAAGAGGAGCGAAGAGTCCCTTAAGAGCCTCTTTACGCCAGGGATGCTCTTTGAGGCACTCCAATTCGATTATATTGGTCCGATCCCAGGTCACAACCTCGAGGTGCTCATAGAGACACTGAAGAATATAAAAGACTTGGAAGGCCCATTGCTCCTACACGTCATCACAAAGAAGGGGAAGGGCTATCCGCCAGCAGAGCGCCATCCAGAGAGATTCCACGGCACAGGCCCCTTTGATCCAGTAACAGGAGAGCCGGTAAAATCGCAGGTCAAGGTGCCGCCATCTTACACAGAGGTCTTTTCAAAGGCCCTGGTAGAGCTCGCAAGGGACGACGAGAGGATCTGTGCCATAACGGCGGCCATGCCCTCTGGTACGGGGCTGAAGAGGTTCCAACAGGAGTTCCCAGAGAGATTCTTCGATGTGGGCATTGCAGAACAACATGCGGTTACCTTTTCAGCAGGTCTTGCCCTGGAGGGGCTAAGGCCAGTTTGCGCCATATACTCCACGTTTTTACAGAGGGCCTATGACCAGGTAATCCACGACGTCTGCCTCACGTCGCTTCCAGTAGTCTTTGCCATAGACAGGGGTGGGCTTGTGGGAGACGATGGCCCCACCCACCATGGTGCCTTTGACCTCTCATTCCTGCGGGCCGTGCCCAATCTGGTGATCATGAGCCCAAAGGATGAAAATGAATTGAGGCACATGCTCTATACTGCGCTCCAGATCGATGGACCTGTGGCACTTAGATATCCAAGGGGCCGTGGGCTTGGTGTCCCAATGGATGCGCACCCCCATGAAATTGAGGTGGGGAAGGCAGAGGTCTTGGAAGAAGGGCAAGATTGCACCTTGATTGCCATTGGGAACCACGTGGAGACGGCCTTAAAGGCCCACAGACTCCTTGCACGCGATGGCATCAGGGCCTCTGTGATAAATGCCCGCTTCATAAAGCCCCTGGATGAAGAGGTGATCATACATTTTGCCAAACAGACAGGACATGTGGTCACTATCGAAGAAAATACGCTCCTGGGTGGCTTTGGTTCTGGAGTGGTGGAATTCCTGGCCGACAGAGGCATTACCCAGGTGAAAGTGAAGAGATTTGGCCTTCCAGACAGGTTCATAGAGCATGGCTCACAGTCCATCTTGCGCGAGCGCCTGGGCCTGGATGCACGTAGTGTGGTGGCTGGCGTTCGGGAGCTCCTTGGGACCTAAAAGTTATCATGTCGCCTGAAGATTCTCCCCAGTGGAAGCAGGCACTGGCCCTTATGGAAGGGCCCATATGGCCGCTGGTGGAATTGGTCAAGATGCTGTATCTCGCCGGTGGCTACCAAGACATTGATCTACTCTTCTCACAGTTACCAGATCCCATTGAGATGGAACATGCTACCTACAACAATCCAGTGGAAAGACTCGCCCCTTATAAGGAAATGATTAGCGCCTTTTTCTCCGCGAACGACCTTGACGTGACTATAAAAGATGAGATGGGTGAGATACTCGACCCTCTAATGGCCAAGGAATCCCTTTTGAGACAAAAGATCATCGAACAGGAGCTAGAGACTATCAACAGCCTCCTCTGTACACCCATGGGCTGTGACCTTTGCTGTATTGGTCCCACACCACAGGAAAAAAATCTTTTCTTCGAGATCCCCATCTCAGAGGAGGAGTTAGATCTCTTCCAAGTGGAGAAGATCTCCACCGATGCCTCTAGAAGCAGCCTGTCTGCCCATGAACCACCACTTACAATAGGGGGAAGGGAGTTTTACCGATGTGGCCCATGTGTGATCGAGTGGATGTCTGGCCACAGTCTCATACTTCCAAGGGGTACGAGGTGCCCACAACTAAACGATAATGGTAGGTGTCTCATTTATAATGAAAGGCCAAAAACGTGTAGAAAACCACAAATTTTTGCCTATATAGTCGAAAAAGACAGTAAACTTGGAAATTTTACGTTTAGAAACAAGATGTTAGCAATTTTAGACTGTCCATATGTAAAAATTCTTAAAAATAAAATATATTTATATGCCTCCCTGTGTAACCTCGATCTAGTGGTCTATCCCAACAGAAAATAGGGCTTGACTTTTTTAATAATAATTCCTATTCTTTAAAAAACAACTAATATTAAAGTTTACTATAAATTGTGCCGATTAAATTAAAAAACTAATAAAAAGGTTTAGAAGATGCAGTGCCTCAAAAATCCAAACCGACCAACACAGCCTGCCATTTGTGCCAATTGCAGGCGAAAGTGTGAACGGGCAGGTAAGAACAAGCGTTACCGTGCCTTTCTAAAGGCGTCGGTCCAGAAAAAGCTCAAGATGGGGGTGGAGTAACTAGATATCCCTCAGGAGTATTCCTCTAAGAGGGCATCTATATCTACATCTCCATTGGACTTCTGATCTTTTTCAGACTGGGCCAACAATTCCTCTATATCCGCACTCTCTGCCTTTTCCATGTCCTCTATGCGGATGAACTCTGTCTGCTCCATGTTCATTTCCACGTAGAATGGATTGTTGTCTTCGGTTTTAAAAGAAAGGCGCCTACAGACGGGTCTGTCCAAAAGGGTTGCTACACTCATGGTGATGGCTGAACTAATAGTTATTGCCTTGGGCTGGTTGTTCGAGGCGGTGAGACCAAATTCCTGCTCCACCATACGCCGGGCAGCGCCGATTATCTGATTTACCATCTCTCCAATGAAATTCACCACTTCGTCTTCGTAGTAATTCTTGGCCATATCTTCATCAGTAAGCCCCATAAAGGACATAGCCCTTTTGTAGAGTTCAAGGGCAGCGGCCCCAGAAAAATTCATTATGAAAAGTCCTGAATAATCTCCAGAAAACTGGACAAAACACCCTAGATCGGGCTTAAGGCTTATGCTTGGGACATTTTGGATAGTGGGGGCGTATTTTATCTTGGAGCCCGTATTCTTTTCAAAAACGTCTTTGACTGCATTACAACAGATCTTCGCCACCTTATTAATGGTCTTCAAGCGCGCCATCTTACTCGTCATCTCCTTTCCATTCAGTGTATTCTTCCTGCCAGTGTCGTCTCTCCTTGGCCAAGGCAAGCGCAAGGGCAAAGACACCTCCGAGGCACACCCCTACTGTTCCGGCCAGTGCCCATAGAGGTATGCCCATCTGACAGGGGTTCTTTTCTTCACTCTTTTCATTGAGCTCTCGATGGCAATATCGGCAAACTATGGCATCTCGTTTAATCTTTTCTTTACAATAGGGACACAATTTTGTGCGACTCATGGAGCACCTCCCTCAAGATGAATATCTCCAGTATAAACAAACCACCCCTTTTTAAAAGCGATCTTTTTCATAAAGACCCTGACTCCACTTTCAACGCACTCCCAAAAGAGGCGGGCAAACCGTGGGTCGCACTGGGCATTGGGAGCAAAGGAACGGGCCTTGGGCCTCAAGATCAAAAAGAGTAAGGCGGCCTCATGGCCAAGGGACCGCGCTTCCATCAGTTCCTCAAGGTGTCTACTCCCTCTTAGAGTTGGGGCATCTGGGAAGAGTGCCCTGTGAACTTCGTTTTCGAGGGTACAGCCCTTTACCTCCAGGTAACAACTCCTCCCTTGGTCTAACACGAGGAGGTAGTCGAACCTCGTACCAGTCCCAAACCTCACCTCTGGCACCACGGCCTTCACCTCACCAAATGGGCTTAGTTCTGGTATAGAGAGGATCTTCTGGGAGATCGGCCTGTGCAGTGCTGAATTTACCAAGATCCAGTCGCCATTATAAAAGGCAAAGAGGAGGTCTAAGGAGGTCTTTCTATTTGCAGAACCCCTGGAAGGCCTTGAAACCAACACCCGGTTTCCAGGATAGAGCAGTTCCCTCAATCTGCCTGGATCGTGGACGTGGGCCTTCTCGACAACTCCATTTAACTCCACATGGGCGAGAAACCTGTTGGGTCTCGCCACAAACTTGGCCTCTTCAAGGGGCCTCTCCAAGGGTAGTATGGGGTATTCCATCAATATGTACCTGTGAAGATGGTTGGGTCCATACCCTCACGCTTTATCTCTGCATCTGATGGCCTGATGTAGAGTGGCTCTAGGACAAAGGGGTCCTTTAACCATCTGTTTTCACCCTGCCTCATGGCCTCCTGGGCCATTACACCCAAAAGACCTGGTCTTGGTGGATGCGGTTCTTCGATGAAGATTACATTATCTGGCGAGACGGCCTTCTGTGCCTTTAAAGAGGCCTCGAGGGACTTTCTATAGACCCTCACACCATCTCCAAAGAGAAGGCAACAATCCCCTACCTCTATAAAGTTAAAAAAGCGATCTGCCCTCACTGCCATATAGGGAGAAATACGGTTGACTCCGCCCTGCCCTGTAACCTCATAAATGGATGTAAAGACCTGCCTCTTCTTTGCGTCTATCATGGGACAGAGCCTAGTACCAGGCCTTGCGGGAACGCCCCTTGCCATCACATCGAGGCATGGGACACCGATTATGGGAAGACCCAGAGAGTAAGCCATCCCCTTTGCAGCAGAAAGCCCAATTCTTAGTCCAGTGAAACTCCCAGGCCCAACACTACACGCTATAGATGAGAGCCCATCGTATCGGTGCCCAGAGAGTTCCAATACCCTCTCAATGGCCAGAAAGAGCGACCTAGAATAGGTTGTCGCCTTGAGGGCCACATTGAGTTCAACAACTACGTCGCCCTCTTCTACTAATGCCACTCCCCCTGTGGGCTGGGAGGTCTCGATGGAAAGTGTGAGCATGATTCAGACTGTCTGTCATCTCCGTCAAGGCTTTAAGGGATTTGGCATCAACCCAAGCAATCTCATGATGTCATTATAAAAGACGATAAACATCAAGAGTCCTAGGATGAAAATCCCGACCTTCTGTGCGTACTCCATCTGCTTCATGGTAAGCGGACTGCCCTTTACCACTTCTATGGCATAGAAAAAAAGGTGTCCACCGTCTAGGACTGGGATGGGCAAGAGATTCAAGAATCCCAGATTGATGCTCAGAAGCGCCATAAAATAAAACAGGTTGAGAATACCGAGCTTGGCCTGTTCTCCAGCCATCTGGGCAATGAGTATTGGACCTCCCAGGGTGGACAATGGCACCACCCTCTGAAAGATCTTGACAAAACCCTGTACTGTCAATGAGATGAGTTCCCATGTGCGCTCAAATGCCAGTAGGAAACCAGAAAATGGATTGAGGCGCTCGATCCTGAGCTTTCCAGCAGCAGTCACCCCTATTAGAGGTACCTTTACCTCCTCGCCAAAGATATTCTTTACACTGTTGATCTTTGGTGTCACTTTGAGGGTTATCTTACGATCTCCACGCTTAATCACCATAGTCAGTGGCCTTTGACCATATGCCTTTATCTCTTTGGACACATCGTCCCATGAGTCAACTGTATGACCATTGATCATGAGGATCTCATCGCCTGGCTGTATACCCGCCTCCTGGGCAGGGGAATCTGGATTCACCTGACCTATCACAGGGAGCACCACAGGGTTCCCATAGGCTATCAGGATGACGAAGAAGATAAACCAGGCAAAGAGGAAGTTACTAAAAGGCCCTGCTGCTACCACCAATGCCCTCTGCCACACAGGCCTGTGAGAAAAGGAGTGTGGGATGTCCTCTGGGGCCACTTCCTCATTGGGCAATTCGCCCAACATCTTTACAAATCCACCAAGAGGCAACAGAGAGACACAATAGTCTGTGCCATTTCTCACAATCCCAAATACCCTCTTTCCAAAACCAATGGAAAACTTGAGCACCCTAATACCAAAGAGGCGCGCCACAATAAAGTGCCCCAGTTCGTGCACTAGGATCAGTCCACTCAAAACAAGTATAAAAGCCCAAACGGTCGTCATCATCCCTTGTCCTCTTTCCTTATGGCTTCTTCTGCATATAACCTGGCAATGCCATCCCAGTACTGCACCTCTTCAATGGAGTCACATGGAGAGAACTCTATCCTTTTCGTGACCATTTCCACTACACGCCAGATGGCACCAAAACCGATCTCCCGCCTTAAAAATGCCTCAACTGCCATCTCATTGGCAGCATTTAGTACCACAGGGACATTGCCACCCCTTTGGGCAGCTTCAAATCCCAAGGCAAGGAGTGGAAAGCGCCCAAAGTCCGGTTCTTCAAAGGTGAGTTCAGCGATCTTTGTGAGAGAGATCCTTTCTACATCGAGGTCGAGGCGCTCAGGCCATGAAAGGGCATAGGCAATTGGTATCCTCATATCAGGGCTTCCCAACTGCGCCATGATGGCACCATCCACAAACTCTACCATGGAATGGACAATGCTCTGTCTATGCACCAAGACCTTGATCTTGTCTACTTCCACATCGAAGAGCCATCTGGCCTCAATCACCTCCAGGCCCTTATTCATCATGGTGGCAGAGTCGATGGTAATCTTTGCCCCCATGGACCAGTTAGGGTGCCTAAGTGCATCGTCCACCCCCACCTCGTCCATCGCCTCTTTAGAGAGTTCCCAAAATGGCCCTCCAGAGGCAGTGAGTATGAGGCATCTAAGGGTCTCTCGCTTTTCACCATTCAGACACTG
Source organism: Deltaproteobacteria bacterium (assembly GCA_015494155.1). Classification (GTDB taxonomy): domain Bacteria; phylum Desulfobacterota; class Dissulfuribacteria; order Dissulfuribacterales; family Dissulfuribacteraceae; genus WGBU01. Next base: position 18,255 of record WGBU01000067.1, read on the forward strand.
GAAGATGGCAGAGTGCTCACTGTCCACTGGCAGGATCTTGGCACCATGTTTACGGGCCGACGCCATTACAATGTGGCCTGCTACCACAAGAGACTCCTTATTGGCCAATGCGACACACTTACCCGACTCCACAGCAGAGAGGGTGGGGAGAAGACCTGCCGCTCCCACCATGGCAGAGACCACTGTGTCAACACCATCTAGGGCAGCCAGACGCCTATAGCCATCCTTCCCCCACAGGAGTTGACAGCCCAGTCTCTCGAATTCATCCTTGAAAGTAGAGTAGTCCTCTTCATAGAGTAGGCAGCTATATTGGGGCCTAAACCTCTTCACCTGTTCCAAGAGGAGTTCCACGTTCCTGGCCCCACCTAGGCCAACGACCTGGTATCGCTCCTTATAGGCCTCTACGATCTTGAGGGTATTTCTCCCTATGGAGCCTGTGGACCCCAATATGACTAGTCTCTTTTGGTCAGCCATTTTGTAGGACCTGAAGTACCGTATAGAAAACAGGCAGAGCAAATATTACCCCGTCGAATCTGTCGAGAAAACCCCCATGGCCCGGCAGAAACCACCCTGAATCCTTCACTCCATAGGTGCGCTTCAATATGCTCTCCATGAGATCTCCCAACTGGGCAAATGCCCCAAGCCCCCCTGCCAATAAAATACCCATTGGGGCCCCAAACCCCTTGATGAATAAATGGGCATAGAGCCCACCAAAGATCAGAGAGGCAGATAGCCCACCTAGGGCACCTTCAACGGTCTTCTTGGGGCTTATCTCTGGACAGAGCCTGTGACGTCCAAAGGCCTTTCCCACACTATAGGCAAAGATGTCTCCAGAAAATACCACAACCAACAGGTAGGTGATTAGCACCCTGCCTTGGGCAAGGTCTAGTATCCCAAAGGCAGGGAAGAGAAACATAGACATATATAGGAACCC
>WGBU01000068.1 GCA_015494155.1 Deltaproteobacteria bacterium
CGCACATTAGACAGTGCCCTCATAATGATACCCCGGGCATCAGGGTGGACCTCATAGATCTGTCTCAGAAGGCCACTCACCTCACGCCTCTTAGTCTTTTCTGCAGATGGACATGGATTTTTCATCACAGGAAGTCCCAGTTCATGAGCAAGTGCTGTGACATCTCTCTTATAAACGAGCCCCAGGGGCCTTATTATGGTAATAAGCCCCTTAAACATCACCTGCCTCGGGACCATAGTACTGAGTTCTCCACTATAGAGGAGGTTGAGAAAGAAGGTCTCTATTATGTCGTCTGCATTGTGTCCCAGGCAGAGCTTGTTACACCCCAGTGAATGGGTGAGTTCGAAGAGCCGCTTTCTCCTCAGCATGGAACACAAAAAACAGGGGCTCTTTTTTCTATTGAAATCACTGTGGGCAAGCAGACCATAGTTGGTGTCCTCTATGTGGTAAGATAGGCCCTCTTTTGAAAAGTATGGCTTGAGTACATCTTTAATAGAGGAATCAAACCCCATGTCCAAGTAGACTGGTAGGATGTGGAATGTAATCGGGGCCTTTTTCTGCCACTCACGGAGGAAGTGGAGGGCGAGGAGGCTGTCTGCACCTCCGGAGACAGCCACGAGTACCCTGTCTCCATGTTCGAGAAGCCCAAATCGGTGCATACACTTTCCAACCAGCCTGTTCACTTCCTTCTTGAGATAAGACATATATTGCCCCTACTCTTTATGACCCCCAAAAAATTTTAAAAAAATCGAGTTGAACCTTTTACCATATGGGATAATTTTTACCACATGGTTGATCATCAACATTATTTTCCCACAAAGAAGGCCCTTGCCCTAGTCCTTGGTCTATCAATACTAGTGCTCCTAGGTCTAGGCGGCTCCATGTACTATGAACGGGCATTGGCCCCCATTACAAGTCAACTTAAACCTGTTATTTTTACCATACAAAAGGGTAGCACATTAAACCATGTCACGCAGGAGTTAAAGGAAAAAGGGCTTATAAGGTCCAGGTTGACATTCATGCTCCTTGCCCACCTCAGGGGCGTGGACCGATCTATCAAGGCGGGCAAGTATGTACTTAGCCCAAGCTATCCAGCGGAAAAGATCCTAGACATCCTTGTAAAGGGCCAGGGCATACGCTTTGTCATTACCATCCCAGAGGGTAAAAACATATATGATGTGGGCAAGATATTGGAAGAGGCCGGCCTCTTTAAGAGAAAAGAGTTTCTAAAGGCTGCCACGGACAAGTCGCTCCTAAAGTCCTTGGGGGTCCCTGGCGACAGTGCAGAGGGCTACCTCTTTCCAGACACATATTATGTAAGCTATGGAATGGGGCCAGATGATGTTGTGAAGATGTGCGTAAGGCACTTTTGGGATATCTGGCACACGAAGCACTTGGATCAAAAGGCCAAGGCCAGGGGTCTCGATGTCCACACTGTGGTAATACTGGCCTCCATTGTGGAGAGGGAGGCCCTTGTGGAACGGGAACGTAACATCATAGCATCGGTCTTCTTTAACAGGCTAAAACGGGGAATGAAGCTCCAGGCCGATCCCACAGTGAGGTATGGCCTCCTGGTGGACATGGGGATCTTTCCAAGGAGACTGCGCACAAGGCACCTTCGCCATAAGTCTCCCTATAACACATATGTATATAAAGGGCTTCCAAAAGGGCCTGTATGCAACCCAGGTCTCGATTCCCTCAAGGCAGTCCTTGACCCAGCAGATACTGACTACCTATACTTTGTCTCCATGAACAACGGGACCCACAAGTTCTCGAAGACACTCAAGGAACACAACCGGGCAGTCTATGAATACCAAATCCGTAAAGTGAGGCCCCAGCCCCACAAAGGGACGCCCCAAAAATAATCCATTTTTTCCCACTTTTCCCCACCACTTTACACATCTAAAATCGCCCAATTTTGCCCATTTTCACCCGTATTTTCCCCTTTTTGTGACGTAATACACGAAAAAGGCCCTCTTTTTTGTGGGAAAAAAGGCTTGACATCTCCCATTTTCTTTTCATATAGTGGTCAATAGTGGGCTAAAGTGGGAGAAAGGGGGCGCAGTGTTCCGAGGCAAATCAATGCACTCTCTCGACTCAAAGGGGCGGTTGAGCATACCGGCCCGTTTCAAAGAGGTCTTACAGTCGAGGTACTCGGACACCCTCTTTGTCACAAATCGTGTTAAATGCCTTGTGGCCTATCCATATGAGGAATGGAGGAAGTTGGAGGACAGGTTTCTCAACTCCCCGCTCCCACCACCAGAAGTGGAGCAGTACCAGAGGTATTTCCTCGCCTCGGCAGTGGAGTGCAAACTCGACTCTCATGGAAGGATACTCATTCCCGCTCCATTGCGTGACGAGGTTGAGATCGTCAAAGAGGTGGTGGTCCTGGGGATGCTGGACCACTTTGAGATATGGAGCAAGGACAAACTCGAACAAGAGTACAAGGTGGTGAGAGAGAGGTTTGATGAACTCCACAGCGCTGTGTCAGCCAATGCAAGATAACGCCTTACACCACTCTGCGCCCCACATACCGGTCATGGAAGGGGAGGTGCTCTCTCTAGTCTCTGAGATTGCCCCAAAGGTTATCTGCGATGGTACGTGTGGGGCAGGGGGACACGCTTTGGCGCTATTGAGTGAGGTGGGCTCCATAGAACGCTATTTCTGTGTGGACTGGGACAGTCATGCGCTCGAGATCGCAAGGGATAGGCTTGCCAGTTTTGGAGACATGGTTGAGTTTATTAGAGGGAATTATGCCCACATCCCAGACCTTATCGCAGCCTATGGCATAGAGTTTGTGGACTGTGTACTACTAGACCTTGGCATCTCCAGTATGCACCTTGAGACGAGTGGCCGCGGCTTTAGTTTTCTCAAGAACGAACCACTCGACATGAGGATGGACGACACAGAGCCATACACAGTCCTTGACCTCATTCGAGAGACCCCAGTGGAACAACTAGTCGCCATAATAAGGGAATTCGGCGAGGAGAGGTGGGCTGGGCCAATTGCCAAGGCAATAAAGGAATATTGTCACACTCACAGTGCCCCTACTAGTAAGGGGCTTGCAGAGGCGGTGAAAAAGGCCATACCAAGGCGCTTTCATCCAAGAAAGATTCATCCTGCAACACGTACCTTTCAAGCACTAAGAATTGCCTTGAACCGCGAATTGGACAACCTCAAGCTGGCCCTCCAACACTTCCCAGACGTGTTGCGTCCTGGTGGTCGATTCATCGTCATCTCCTTTCACTCCCTGGAGGATAGATTGGTCAAACACAGCTTCAGGAACGACCCAAGGCTGGATGTCATAACCAAAAGGCCACTAACGCCATCTGAATATGAGAAGAGCGTGAATCCACGCGCCAGGAGCGCCAAACTGAGGTGTGCCCAAAGGCGCACTATCAGTACTTAAAGGAGGCATTCATGATTAGGAGTGCAGCACAGGCGAGAACTCCAAGGGTGGGCATGACCACTCGATCGAGGAACAAACAGACTTTACGGGCAGAGGGCACCACCAAGATGAGAGAGTTAGGCCTCATGGTCCTGGGGGCCGTCCTCTTAATCCTCAGCGCCGTGACCGGATACCAGGTAAGCCAGGTGTCCCGAGATATAGCGGCATATAGGGAGGAACTGAAGGCCTTCGGGATAGAGGAGGAGAGACTCATGGGGGAGATTGACCGTTTAAAGTCAAAGAAAAACCTAGAAAAACTAGGTAAGTCCCTTGGGCTTCACCCTCCCAAGAAGTATCAAGTGGTCCATTTGAGGTAGCTGAAGATGGCCACTCGGACCAAGAGACGTACGCTCAGGACCTCCTACGTCACTCTCTCGGTGGTGCTCCTCTTGCCCTTGTTGTGCTGCCTATTGAAGGGGCCTGACAAAGAGATCGAGGCAAAGATACGCCCCCTCGCCCTTGGATCACGGGGAAACATATTGGACAGGAGTGGTGTACTCTTGGCATACAGCACCCTAAAAAAAGATGGCGCTCCAGGACGCATATACCCATATGATCAATTGGCCCGTGAGATCATAGGCAACATCGACTCGACTGGGCATGGTACCTCTGGTGTGGAGCTCTCCATGGAAGAGGAGCTCGCAGAAGGGCTCGATGTCTCATTGACCATTGAAAGTGAAGTACAAATAAAGGCAGAAGAATTATTGGCGCTTCAGATGAGACGTTTCAAGGCCCGTTTTGGATTCATGGCCATCATGGACACAGATTCAGGCGAAATCCTTGCCCTCTCGTCAAGAAAGGCTCTGTCCCAGAAGAGCTCTAAACTTAGTCCAGCCCAATACGACGATGAACTATTTCACGCCTCCCTACTCCTCCTTCCTATTAGGTGGATGAAGCAGTTGAACGGTTATGAGGGCCACGAGGATGAAGGCAATGGGGCCTCAAAGAACAAGATGAGATCGAGTTGGACCAAGGTTGGACCAGATCGCCAAATATGGTCTCCATGGAACGAGGAATTTTTGTCTGTAGAAGACGCACCTCTCATATATCCAAAGGACCTCATCGCCCTGGGGTTCGGGGATGGGCAGGACAAACTTCCACTCTATATAAAAGGTGTTCTTGAGCCGAGGTTCCTAGCCACCCCACTTCATATCCTAAGGGGTTTTAATCAGCTTCTGACTGGTAGAAACGACGTCTCACCTATTCTCATTAAAAGAGACCCTCAAAATAGGATAAAAGATACGACTGCACTGGACAAAAGGGGTAACAATGCTACTACTAGTCTAGAGACGCTTTTTTCGCACTTTCCGGTCCCAGCCCTTGCAAGTGTTTGGTGGGGCCAGGAAAAAGGACAAAAGAGAAAAAGATGCGAGATCCTAGCCCTTGGCTTCTGGCCTTCGAGGAATCCCCGCTTGGTTTTCATTACTGCAATAAAAGGGGCAGCGAGAGACCCACTGAGGCGACCAGGCTATCTCTCCAAGGCAAAAACTGTCTTGAGTTCAGCCATGGAGGTACCAGTGGGCAGTGTACAAATGGCGTTCAGCAAGGAGGATTAGCCATTCCATGGTACATGCACTCGTTACAGGGCCAGCTATTGGTGAAACCATCAGTGTCGAAAAAAAGAAAGAAATGTCTGCCCACAATATAAAGCCATTTCAAAGGGCCTTAGCAACAAAGGTGCTTTTACGTACACTTGGACCACTCTTAATAGGTGTAAAAGGGGAACTCCCCACACACATCAAAGGCATAGCCCTTGATTCAAGGGCAGTGAAAAAGGGCTTCCTATTCATTGCCATGAAGGGTGAGCATACATCTGGGGAGAGATTCATAGAACAGGCCTTAAAGAAGGGAGCTACATGTATAATGGTGGAAAAAGATGGGGATAAGGCACGACAGGCCCCTTCTGTCGTAGTGGTAGAGGACATAAGGAAAAGTGCAGGGATCGCTGCCTCCACCTTTTATGGGGAGCCCACGGCCCAAGTCCCAGTGGTTGCAGTGACAGGCACCAATGGCAAGACCACATTCACCTATCTCATGGAGACCATACTCCGTGAAGCAGGGCTCAACCCTGGGGTGATAGGGACAGTGAGCTATCGCCTGGGCGAGCGAGAATGGCCATCCAGCCTCACCACCCCAGACCCTGTAACACTCCAGAAGACTATGAGAGAGATGGTCACAGGGGGGGCGGACATCATCTTGGTTGAGGCCTCAAGCCATGCCCTCGCCCAAAAGCGACTCTGGGGCTCCAGGATAAAGTGCGCAGTGTTTACCAACATGACCAGGGACCACCTGGACTATCACAAGACCATGGATAACTATTTCTTGGCCAAACAAAGCCTCTTCCTGGACTATGGACCGGAGATATCGGCATTCAACATAGACGACCCATATGGCCATATATTGTATTTGAGGGCAAAGGGGAAAAAGATCACCTACTCCCTGGAACATGAGGCCACTATCAACCCCACAGAACTACTCGTTGACCTGAATGGCATAGACATGGTCCTCGATCTCTATGGAAAGTCCATTAACATATCGTCGAGACTCCTTGGGCGATTCAATGTCTACAATATACTGGCTGCCATCTCTGCATCGCTCTGCCTTGGGATCCCCTCCTCGGCCATCCAAAAGGGGATCTATGAGTGCCAACATATACCAGGGCGAATGGAACGCATCTGCGAAGAGTCACCAGTAATAGCCTTTGTGGATTACGCCCACACACCAGACGCAGTGGAACGCGTCATTAGGGAGGTGAAGGGCTTTGCACCAGGACGTATAATAACCGTTATAGGATGTGGTGGCGAACGTGATACAGGCAAAAGGCCATTGATGGGGTACATACCCACTAGGCTCTCAGACCTCACGATCTTTACATCAGACAATCCCAGGTCAGAAGACCCGCTCAAAATCATAGGCGATATGCTAGAAGGCTTGAGACAGGAGGACGTCTCTATACAGTTACCAAGACTTAGTATTCTACCTCAACGGCCCTACAAGGTCATTGTAGATCGGGAAGAGGCCATCAGATCTGCCATCAATGAGGCTCACCCAGGGGATACCGTACTCGTCCTGGGGAAGGGCCATGAGACATATCAACTCATAGGTGGCAAGAAGAGATATTTTGACGATAGAAAGATAGTAAAAGACTCCTTGAAGGAAAGAGGCCTATGTTGACAGCATCCCAGCTCGGTATAGGAAAAATGGAGGAAAAGGTCCCTAGCCACCCTGCCAGTCTACATCTCAATGTCCATGACTCATTGAGGTTTGAACAGCGTCGTACAAGCCAGCTCAACCTCACTGTAGGTATGCTCGTAAAGATAGTAGGGGGGCGTCTGGTCAAAGGGGTGCCGAGCTCCATAGTGAGGTGCATTTCAACAGACACACGCCACATAGTACCTGGAGACACCTTCTTTGCCCTTCGAGGTGAGCGGTTCGATGCTAATAATTTCATACACGATGCAGTCTCCAAGGGCGCCTCGGTCATAGTCACGAGCAATCAGGATGCGATACCCGAAGAGACTAATGTGGCCTTCATCCTGGTCAAGGACACGAACCGTTCATTCCTCTCACTGGCCTCATGGTATAGGAAGAACCTTGGCTTCAAGACCATCTGCATTACAGGGAGCTGTGGGAAGACCTCCACCAAAGAATTGATAGCCTCGATGTTAAGGCCCAGGTTCAACATCATTTCCACTTATAAAAATTTCAACAATCTTGTGGGAGTCCCGATCACGATCCTCAATGCCAGACGGGGACATCATTGGGCAGTCTTGGAGCTAGGCATGAATCAACCTGGTGAAATAGGTACCTTGTCCCAGGTCGCAGGCCCAGACATTGGTGTAGTCACCAATGTGTGCCCTGCCCACCTCGAGGGTCTTGGAGACCTAGATCAAATCGCTAGGGAAAAGGCCTCCCTATTATTTGCGTTGAAGAAAGATGGGGTAGCCATAGTCAACCTCGACGACCCCAAGATTGCACCTTACTTAGACACAGTTGAGTGTAGAAAGATAGGGTTTACCCTCGAGGGCAAGGGGCACGGGTCTGTAGAGGAAATAATACGCCTAGCCTCGTGGCGTCCGCTTGGCTATGGCATAGACTTCGAGGTGGAAATGGCAGGCCTAAAGGAGTCCTTTTTCTGTGGCATTCCTGGCCTTGGCAACCTTCAGAACCTCATGGCAGCCATATCCGTGGGCATTGCTGCTGGGATACCGCTCGAGTTAATAAAGCGCGCCATATCCAGTGCTAGGCCCACTCCTGGCCGCCTCTATTTCAGGCGCTATGGGAACTGGCTCATCATTGACGATACCTATAATGCAAACCCCACGTCCATGAAAAATGCCCTCTCGACCCTTGCCTTCTGGTCTGATGCACTCTTTAGGTGCGCCATACTGGGAGACATGTTGGAATTGGGAGAGAAATCTCAAGAACTCCACTACGATGTTGGGAGGTTTGCAGCCTCCAGTGGCCTCTCAATGCTACTGGCAGTGGGGCGCTATGCCAATGCTGTGTGTCAGGGGGCACTCCAAGTGGGGATGTCAGAGGAAAAGGTCATGGCCTTCAAGGACCTCTCCACATTGAACTCTTGGCTAAGGGCCAACGCAGTGGACCTATTCCCATCACATGCGTGGATATTGGTAAAGGGCTCTAGAGGGATGCAGATGGAGAAGGCCGTAGAGGCCCTGACTGGGTAGCGAAGACTAAAGGATATGCTATATCACCTCCTCATCCCACTACACACCATCTGGCCCATCTTTAATGTATTCAGATACATAACCTTTAGATCCATCTATGCTGCAGTTACAGCGCTCTTGATAGTACTCGTCTTTGGACCAAGGTTCATCGAAAAGATGAGGGAGATAAAGGCAGGACAGGCCATACGGGACGATGGCCCTAAGAGCCACCTCAAAAAACAAGGCACCCCCAGCATGGGTGGAGTGCTGATAATAGGGGCAGTGCTCATATCGACACTTCTATGGGCAAACCTCAAAAACGTCTATGTCTGGCTCGTCCTCTGGGTGCTGGTGAGCTTTGGGGCAATCGGCCTCATAGACGACATCAAGAAGGTGCGCTTTAGGGACCCAAAGGGGTTGTCTGGTAGGTGGAAGCTATTTTTTCAGGTACTCATATCACTCACCTTTGGAATGGTACTCTACAGATTTCACCTGGTGGATTCAAGCCTGAGCGTGCCCTTTTTAAAAGACGTCCACCCAGAACTAGGCCCACTCTATTGGCCATTCATTGTGCTTGTCATGACTGGTACCTCCAATGCTGTGAATCTTACAGATGGGTTGGATGGTCTGGCCATTGGGCCCTTCATTGTATGTGCTGCGGTCTATACACTCTTTGCATACCTGAGTGGCCATGCAGAACTCTCGCGCTACCTGCTCATTCCCCACGTAAGGGGGGCTGGCGAACTTGCTGTACTGTGTAGTGCACTGGTAGGGGCTGGCCTGGGTTTTCTCTGGTACAATGCATATCCAGCCGAGATATTCATGGGAGATGTGGGAAGCCTCTCACTAGGTGGTGCCCTGGGTGCAGTGGCTATAATTGTGAAACAGGAGCTCTTGCTCCTGATCGTAGGGGGCATATTTGTGGTAGAGGCCCTCTCTGTGATGTTACAGGTGGCCTATTTTAAGTCCACTGGAGGTCGTAGAATCTTTAGAATGGCCCCTCTACACCATCACTTTGAACTAAAGGGCTGGCCCGAGCCCAAGGTCATAGTACGCTTTTGGATTCTGGCCATCATACTTGGATTGGTGGGAGTTAGTACACTCAAACTGAGATAGGATGTTATGAGTAGGATCGCCGTTCTCGGAATTGGAAAAAGCGGCCTATCTGCCGCAAAGTGGGCAGTGACACATGGGTTAGAGTGTGTCTTGAGCGATGTCTTACCCTTAAAAAAATGGCCAGAAGAGTTGGTTTCATGGTGTGAATTGCATGGGGTGAGTATTGACGCAGGGGGCCATTCCAGTGAAAAGATTCTATCTAGCCAACTCATCGTCCCATCCCCAGGCATACCACTGGACACCCCGATACTCAGGGCAGCCAAAAGGGAGAAGATCCCCATCTGCGGTGAGCTCGCCCTGGCAGTGGGGCTTTGGCCTGGCCCCAAGATTGGTATCACTGGTACCAACGGGAAGACTACCTGCACCAATCTCGTGGGAGAGATGCTAAAGAGGAGCGGACGCCCCACCTTTGCAGGGGGTAACTTGGGGACCCCTGTTTTAGAAAAGGTCCATGAAGTTGGGGAAGAGGAGACCATCTTGGTGGTAGAGGTGAGCAGCTTTCAACTGGATCTTTTTCCCCTTGGGCCAGACATGAAAAGGACCGTAGAGGCAGTAAAGAGACTCGTTCCAAGTTTTAGGCCTCCGGCCTTTGACGTCTCCATCCTCTTAAATATCTCTCAGGACCACCTTGAAAGGTATAAGGACTTTGGAGAATACGTTAAGAGCAAGGCGAGGATATTTAGGACGCAGTCCATGGGGTCGTGGGGTATCATTGGCAGGGATGCCATAAATACCCTCAAGGAGCACGGGGTGTCTCTTAGATTAAGGCAGATAGCCTTAGAGACCCCAGATGGTGGCGAGAAAGTAGTTGTGTTGAAGTGGCCCGAGGGGGGTAGTGAGACCTATGACACCAGTCGATTTAAGCCCATGGGGAGACACAACAGGGAGAATCTCATGGCTGCCCTCTATGCAGCCCGCTTACTTGGAGCAAGACAGTCTGCCTGCCAAGAGGTGATAAATGGCTTTTCCCCACCAGGTCACCGACTCGAGCTGGTAGCAGAAAAAAGCGGCATAAGATTCATCGACGACTCAAAGGCCACCAATCTACATGCAACCCTAGCGGCCATTGAGGCAATAGGTGGTACATGTGTACTCATATGCGGAGGGCAGGCCAAAGGGCAGGACTTTTCTCCTCTAAACACCCCACAGGTAAGGGAGAGGGTGAGGGGAGCGGTGATCATGGGGGAGGCATCTGGGGAGCTTTCATCACACCTTGGATGGACACAACAGGTGGCCATAAATGGCGATGGGGACGGATGGGAAAAGATGCACCAGGCAGTGAAGGCGGCCTTTGAGATGGCACGCTCTGGTGATGTGGTATTGCTGTCGCCTGCCTGTGCAAGCTTTGACCTCTTTTCTGGATATGGAGACAGGGGCGATGCGTTTCGGGCCGCTGTAGAGAGACTTTGATCTTGGACCATGGAGATGGAAGAGAAGGAGAAGAGATGGCAGAAAAGCGGACCATTGAGGCTTACAATAGCCGGTGGTGGCACAGGGGGGCATATCTTCCCTGGCATTGCCATACTGGCGGCATTACGGGAGATAACACCAGTAGAGGTCCTGTGGATAGGGACTGGTAGGGCTGTGGAAAGAGAGATCTTGGCTGGAATGGACATCGATTACAAACAGCTTGATGCAAGGCCCGTCTATGGAGTGGGCATAAGAAGGGCGCTCTCTGCCCTTTTTGGCCTACCCGCGTCCATTTTCGTGGCAAAGAGGGCCTTAAAGGGCTTTTCACCACATATTGTCCTGGGGATAGGCGGCTATGTAGCTGGCCCAGTCCTTGCGGCATCTAGGATGCTCCGTATCCCGCTTGTGATCCACGAGCAAAACCTGATCCCAGGTCTCACTAACAGGTGGGGAGGCAGGCTGGCAAAGAAGATCTTTGTGAGCTTTTCTGGATCAAGGTCGTGGTTTCCTAGAGGGAAGACACTTTTGACTGGAAACCCTGTAAGGAGTGAATTTTTAAGAGGTGGTGAGGTCGGTGATCCCTTCCAACGCTACTCTGACATCGACCAGAGGCCCAAGAGGATCTTGGTTATAGGCGGTAGCCAAGGGGCGCGGGCCATCAACAGGCTGGTAACATCTGCCCTTACCATACTCTCAGAGTCTGGTGTCGACTTTCAAGTGGTTCACCAGACTGGCCGCGATGACCTCGCATACACAGAAAGGGTCTACAGGGAAGCGGGGATAAGGGCAGAGGTCCACCCTTTTATAAGGGATATGGCCACTCGCTATCAGTGGGCAGACCTAGTGGTGTCCAGGTCTGGGGCAGGGACCTGTGCAGAGCTAGCAGTCACTGGCACACCCTCCATCCTCATACCCTATCCCCACGCAGCGTCCTCGCACCAAGAGGCCAATGCAAAGGAGCTTGAAAGCGTGGGTGCATCTATTACACTGCGTGAAAGTGAGGTGGGCCCAGAAAGGCTCGCTGCCACCATCGAGGGGCTTTTACGCGATGGCCAAAGGCTTTCACGCATGAGTAAGGGTGCCCTTTCCATTGCCCGGCCAGAGGCTGCACGCATTATTGCAGAAGAAATGCTAAAAATCGCAAGGGAAGGTAGTTGCTGATGTACAGGAAACATAGGAAACACCATATACACTTCGTAGGCATCGGTGGCATTGGCATGAGCGGTATCGCCAGTGTCTTGTTGGAATTGGGCTACGAGGTCTCTGGCTCAGACATAAGGCACTCCTCAGTAATAAGACGGCTTGTGGCATCTGGGGCAAGGGTCACCATTGGACATCGGCCAGAGAACATAGATGGCTGCGATGTAGTTGTCACCTCTAGTGCCGTCTCGTCGGACAACCCAGAGGTAAAGGAGGCATGGCGGAGGCAGATCCCTGTCATCCCAAGGGCCCAGATGCTAGCAGAGCTCATGCGCCTAAAGCGCTTTGGCATAGCAGTCTCTGGTACCCATGGAAAGACCTCAACCACGTCTATGATAGGTGCTGTACTCCAACACGCAGGGCTCGACCCCACCCTCATAATAGGGGGTCAGGTCAAGTCCATGGGCACCAATGCCAAATGGGGCCAGGGGGAATTCCTAGTGGCAGAGGCAGACGAAAGCGATGGTAGCTTCCTCTACCTCACGCCATCCATCGCAGTGGTCACTAATATCGAAGAAGAACACCTGGACTACTACAGAGACATCCACCAGATCAAAGAGGCCTTCACCCAGTTCTTGAGGGGCGTACCATTTTATGGGGCAGCCATTCTGTGTGGCGATGATCAAGACCTCATGGAGTGCAGCGCATCAGTGAGGAGGCGCACGATTACTTACGGTATCTCAGAGGCCAATGACGTCCGGGCCGTTGGGGTCTCCTTTGAGGGTTATGGGGCGAGCTTTGAGGTATGGAATGGCACAAAACGCCTGGGGGACCTCTCATTGAAGGTACCAGGACTTCACCACGTGCGTAATAGTCTTGCAGCAATAGCAGTTGGACTCGAACTGGAGTTGCCATTCCAGGCCATAAAGGAGGGGCTCGAGTCCTACAGGGGTGTTGGGCGCCGCTTTGAAGTACTTTTAGACAGGGAGGATCTCACCATAGTAGATGACTATGCGCATCACCCCACAGAGATACAGGCCACGCTGAAGGCGGCACGAGCATGTTTTCCAAAGAGGAGGTTAGTGGTCCTGTTTGAACCACACCGTTACTCCAGGACACTGGCCCTGATGGACGATTTTGCCCTGGCCTTTGACGAGGCAGACAGGCTCTACGTCACAGACATCTATCCTGCCAGCGAAGAGCCCATTGTGGGGATAAGCGGTGAGCGTCTCGCCAATAGGATAAGGGCACATTGGCCAGGGGAATTGGACTTTGTTGGTGCGCCCGAAAACCTGCCCCAGAGGGTCCTCAAGGACTTGAGATATGGGGACGTCGTCATGACCTTGGGTGCAGGTAAGATAGGGAGAATTGTAAGGGAACTAGTAGCAAGGGTCTCGGAGCAAGATGTTGCATCAGGGATTGGTTGATGCCTTAAAAAGAGAGCTTATAGGTGTTCCACACCTCGATTTCCTTGTAGATGTGGCCCTAAGGGGGCGCACCACCTTTAAGATAGGTGGTCGCGCAAAGGTTTTTCTAGTGCCCAAGACCCCTGAGGCACTCAAGGCGGCCCTCTCTAGCCTTTCAAGTCATGGAATAGGCTATCACATAATTGGAGCCGGAAGTAACGTCCTCATAGGTGACCAAGGCCTCGATTGTGTTGTGGACATAGGGGGACTCAACTGGGTGAAGGAGTTGGATGGGTCTACCATAGAGGTTGGAGCAGGTGTGCGTTTAAAGAGGCTCATTCCCCTTCTCATCAAAAAGGGGCTTTCGGGGATCGAAGATCTGAGCGGTATCCCCGGGACCCTGGGGGGTGCTGTGGCCATGAATGCAGGTGCAAATGGTGTGTGTATGGGGGATGTGGTAAAAGAGGTACTCATTATTGACCAGAGTGGCATACGCTGGATGTCCAGGGAGGAGATGGGCTTTGGATACAGGACTGCAGGGGCCATCGAGAGGCAACACGCAGTAGTTGCAGGGGCACGGCTCAAATTGAGGAAATCCAACCCAAAAAGGATACAACAGAGGATCAAGGCCATAATGAGGCGCAGATATAAGAGGCAGCCCCTTGGTGGAAAGAGTGCGGGTTGCATCTTTAAAAATCCCGCAGAGATCCCTGCAGGGGTGCTTATTGAGGCCTCTGGCCTCAAGGGTTACCATGTTGGCGATGCGTATGTTTCCAGGCGACATGCCAACTTCATCTTAAACAGAAAGGATGCCAGGGCAAAAGACGTAGTGGAACTCGTTTGGAGGGTCAGGGAAAAGGTCTTCAAGGACCATGGGATATGGCTTGAGCCAGAGATCAAAGGGCTTGGAGTGAGGTTATAGGCCATGATGAAGCGGCACGGAAGGAGAGCCAAGAGACCAGGTGCAGCACACTCTACTGGGTTAAAGGTGCTCTTTTGCCTGGTTCTGCTCGCCGCAGTGGCAGGTACTATTTTTTGGACCGCTCGTCTTGGTCTCTTATGGCTCAGGAGCACCCAGTTCCTGGCATTAAATAATGTCACAGTCCAGTGCAGTGAAAAGCCCATTAAACAGTGGGCCTTTGACCAACTCCAAGGGCTTGTGGGAAGGAATATTTTGGCCATAGACAAGGCCGAAGTGAGGACAAATTTACTTAAAAACCCATGGATAAGTAGTGTGGAGATAGACCTTAGCCCTCCTCATGGCATCAATGTAGAGATCAAGACCAGGAGGGCAGTGGCCTTTATCAAGAAGGGGAAAAAGGTGATATTGGTGGACTCAAACGGCGAGATGTTTTCCCCAGACAAGGGTGTTTCCACATCGAAGCTCTTTGAACTCAAGGGGCACCTTGAGAGGCCATCTATGGAAAAGTTTAGCAGATTTATTGGCCTCGTAGATCGTTACGGGAAAATCCTATGCCACAAAAATATCGCCTCTGTAACCATGGGAGATAAGACCATGACTGTGGTTACCAGGAGCAATGCGATCCCACTCATATTTCAGTTGAACATACCGCTCGGTCTCCAGATGAAGCGGGCAGAGGCCATACTCTACCACCTCTATTCCTCTGGAAAATATAAATACGTCAAGAGGGTGGACCTCTGGATTGCTAAGGATAAGGCCATAGCCTCTTTGAAGAAGAAGGTGTGAGATGGGAGAGAGGAGAAGGCGTACCCCTAGCCCAGATTGTGACATCATTGTAGGCCTTGACATAGGGACCACAAAGATCTGTGCTCTGGTGGGTGTAGTGGGAGAAGATGGAGTGGAGATCGTCGGTGTGGGCACACACCCATCTGTAGGTCTCAGGAAAGGGGTAGTAGTCAATATAGAGAGCACAGTGAACTCCATCCAACGTGCCATAGAAGAGGCAGAACTCATGGCTGGCTGCGAGATCACCCAGGTGCTCATAGGTATAGCTGGAAGCCACATAAAGGGCTTTAACAGCCATGGGGTCATTGCCATTAAGGGCGACGAGGTCACTGAAGAGGACATACGGCGGGTAATAGATGCAGCAAGGGCAGTGGCCATCCCGCTCGACAGGGAACTCATCCACTGTCTGCCCCAGGAATACATAGTGGATGATCAAGGTGGTATCCTGGACCCTGTGGGAATGACTGGGGTGAGGCTAGAGGCCAAGGTGCACATCGTAACAGGTGCTGTGACTGCTGCACAAAACCTGATCAAGTGCGCCAACAGGGCCGGTCTCGACGTGGAGGATATTGTGCTCCAACCCCTCGCCTCGGCCCATGCCACCCTCACAGACGAAGAAAAGGACCTGGGGGTGGCGCTGATCGACTTTGGCGGCGGTACCACCGATCTTGCCATCTTCACAGAGGGTACCATCAAACACACGTCTGTCCTGGGGCTTGGAGGGAACAACCTCACCAACGACATTGCCGTGGGGCTAAGGACGCCTACCACAGAGGCAGAGAAGATCAAGATCCGCTTTGGGAGCTGCCTTACAAGCTATGTAAAAAAAGAAGAGATGATAGAGGTGCCCAGTGTAGGGGGACGGAAACCAAGGCTCCTCTCTCGCCACATTCTGGCAGAGATACTTGAACCACGGGTAGAGGAGATCCTCACCCTCCTAGACCAGGAGATCAGACGCACAGAATACAAGGAACTCCTGGCCTCTGGGGTGGTGATCACTGGTGGGTCTGCGCTCCTACCAGGAATGGCAGAGATGGCAGACCAGATCTTCGATCTGCCCACGCGTATCGGCTTCCCAAAGGGTGTTACAGGATTGACAGACATAGTCAATGGTCCACAATTTGCCACGGCAGTGGGCCTCTTACTCCATGGAGCAGATAGGGCACCGAGGAGAAAATTCAGGATCAGGGACAGAAATATCTTCAATAGGGTAACCAACAGGATGAAATCCTGGTTCAGGATTTGAAGACGAGGAGGGCGAGATGAACTTTGAATTTGTCGAATCTGATCTCACTGCGAAGATAAGGGTCATTGGAGTTGGTGGAGGGGGCGGAAATGCCATCAACAACATGATCGAGTCCAATCTAAAGGGTGTGGACTTCATTGCCGCCAACACCGATGCCCAGGCCCTGGAGAGGTCTAAGGCAGGTGTCAAGATACAATTGGGTAAGGATCTCACCAAGGGGCTAGGCGCAGGTGCAAGGCCAGAGGTGGGTCGACAGGCCGCAGAAGAGAGCATCGAGGAGGTAAGACAGGCCCTCGAGGGTAGCGACATGGTCTTCATCACGGCTGGCATGGGGGGCGGCACTGGCACCGGCGGTGCCCCGGTCATCGCAGAGATCAGCAAGGAACTTGGCGCCCTCACTGTGGCTGTTGTGACAAAACCCTTCTCATTTGAAGGCAAAAGGCGCAGGGCCATTGCAGATGCAGGCCTTGAAGAGCTTCGCAAGGTGGTGGATACCATCATCACAATACCAAACGACAGGTTGAGGAGTGTGGCAGACTCAAAGACCCCATTTTTCCAGCTATTTAAGAAGGCAGACGAGGTACTCTACTATGCAGTGCGAGGTATATCAGACCTTATTGTAGTGCCAGGCCATGTCAATGTGGACTTTGCCGACGTGAGGACAGTGATGTCAGAGATGGGCCTAGCCCTCATGGGCACAGGAATTGCTAAGGGAGAGCGACGCGCAATCGAGGCTGTACGCATGGCCATTGCAAACCCACTCCTTGAAGATATCACCATAAGTGGTGCACGGGGTATACTCATGAACATCACAGCCAATCCCCAGACGCTTACATGGGAAGAGGTGGAACAGGCATCTACCCTTGTGCACGACGAGGCACACGAAGACGCCAATATCATCTGGGGTACTGTGTTCGATGAGTCACTGGGAGACGAGATCAGGGTCACTGTGATAGCCACTGGCATAGGACAGGAAGAGGAAGAAGAGGCCCATTATCCTCCAGAGCTCGTATCCCTAAAACCAGGGCTTGCCCAAGAGGCGGACATTGAAGGCAGTGGTGTAAGACACGAAGGAGTAAAGGTGTACACCACCCGTGATGAACCCAGCATAATAAGGATCGACGACATAAACGGTGGTGTGGTGAGCAGGAAAAGGGCCCAGGAGGGCACCCCATTTAAGGGCCTCGATGAACTCGACGAGGACGAATTGGAAGTGCCCACATTTTTGAGGAAAAAGGCAGATTAAGGGCCCCCTCCCGCCAGTCGTCTTAG
>WGBU01000069.1 GCA_015494155.1 Deltaproteobacteria bacterium
GTGGCAAAATATTATTTTTAGGACTCTCATTTTAAGGATCATCCTGCCCCACTCAGCCATGAGAGAGAGGAAAAACGTGTGATAGAAGACGAGAGGCTATACTTCTCTGGTGCCCTAAACCTCGACATCATCTTTGAAATAGACGACCTTTCCATTGTCTCAAACTGGCTTGGACGGGAAATAAGGCCTGGAAGCGAGTACATAATCACCCACTCTGAGCTTGATGGACTTATAAAGGCCATTGGGGCCAGTGCCAGTGAAATGTACCGCGGAGGTGGTGGCTCTGCTGCAAATACCTGTGTTGCCCTATCTGCCCTCGGCCTAAAGACAGCCTTCATAGGCGCATGTGGCCAAGATGACGCAGGAAAGATCATTTTGGAGGAGATGGAGGGAGTTGACCTAAAAATTGTAAAAAGGTCCAATAAAACAGCTACTTGCATTATATTCTTAACAAAAAAAGACAAGGATCGATCTATCCTCGTAGCCCCTGGTACAGACGCTTATCCACTTTTAGAGGTGGATGACACCTCTCGTCCAATCCCCTTTTTACACCTAAGCTCCCTTCCCACCAAAAGGGGGCTTGAGTTCCACACACACCTTGTATCAGCCCTTCCATCTTGGGCCATCTTGAGCCTCGACCCTGGGGAGATATACTCAAGCCTTGGAAGAGAATCACTCTCTCCCCTCCTCAGACGGACTGATATGCTCTTTATTACCCAGGGAGAATATGCGATGCTCTTTGGGGGTATCGCACCAAAGGAGCTCTTTAGCCTACTAAATAGATCTGAAGAGGCGAGGCCTTTACTGGCACCAGGAGGGGTGAGACCACCTATGATTGTCATAAAAAAGGGGGGAGAAGGGGCAGAACTCTTTGGAGTGGATGGTGTAGAGGTGGCGGCAAATGCTGAGAGGATAAGTCACATAGTGGACAATACTGGTGCAGGAGATGCCTTTAACGCAGGGTTCATTAGGGCATGGCTTAGGGGCGAGGGCCCCCAAGAGTGCCTTAAGGCGGGAAACAGGCTTGCCGCCCTATCACTTGGTGACTGGGGTAGAAAATGGCTTAGGAGGCTTAGGGGAGACCATGGAACAAAGGGGTTATAGATTTGGGTGGTGGACTACTGGAAGGGATGAGGCGGCCTTAGAGCTCCTTAAAACCGTACTAGATGCCATGGATTCCAAGAAGATAGAGGGCCATATCGCCTATATCTTCTTGAGTCGCGCCCCGGGAGAGGGGAAATGGAGCGATGAGATCCTGCAGGTGGCGAATGAGTGGGATATTCCCTGCGTCACACTCTCGGCCAAAGACTTTATGCCAGAGCTAAGGGCTAGCTCCAGGGCAAGGTGGCGGGACTCCTACCACAAGAAGGCACTAGGCCTCATCCTCCCCTATGGGGCCAAGGTCCACATACTTGCAGGCTATATGTGGGTAGTGAGCGCTGAGGCGTGTTCAAGGCTTAGACTTCTCAATCTACACCCGGCCCTCCCAGGTGGGCCCGAGGGCACATGGCAAGAAGTGATATGGAAGCTCATAGAAAAGGGGGCAGACCGCACAGGGGCCATGATGCACCTTGTGACCCCTGAGCTGGACAAGGGGCCTCCAGTCGCCTACTTTTCCTTCCCAATTAAGGGTGGAAAATGGGATAGGCTCTGGCAGGAGTATGAGGACCACCTCAAAAGACTTGGGACACTCGAACGGGTAAAAGACGAGTTGGGCGAAGGGCTACCACTCTTTAAAGAGATAAGAGCAGAGGGTGTAAAGAGGGAACTTCCACTCATCGTCGCCACCATGGAGGCCATCTCTAAGGGCGAGATAGACCTTGAAGATCTAAAGGCCCCAGTGGAACTCAGACTATAGGCTCATCTCTTTTATAGATAAGCGCCACTGCAGTGGCCCCAATTCCCTCGCCCCTTCCCTCAAAGCCAAGGCCCTCTGTGGTGGTGGCCTTCAGGTTTAAGTGTCCCTTGGATATGGAGAGGGCAGAGGTGATTTTGGCCGACATCTCTTCCATGAAGCCTCTTAGCCTGGGCCTTTGGGCGATCAAAGTGGCGTCTATATTGACTATCTCAAAGCCCTTTTCACGTAGGAGCCTTGCCACCTCCTCCAGAAGGAGCAGGCTAGAGATGCCCTTATATCTGGGGTCGGTGTCTGGAAAGTGCCTCCCTATGTCTCCCAGCCCTGCTGCCCCCAAGAGGGCGTCGCAAATGGCGTGGGACAGGCAGTCTGCATCTGAGTGCCCAAGGAGGCCAAG
The DNA here is from genome assembly GCA_015494155.1 of Deltaproteobacteria bacterium. Taxonomy (GTDB): domain Bacteria; phylum Desulfobacterota; class Dissulfuribacteria; order Dissulfuribacterales; family Dissulfuribacteraceae; genus WGBU01. Next base: position 2,253 of record WGBU01000069.1, read on the forward strand.
TTCGAACGGGACCTTAACACCACCAAGGACAAGGTCCCTACCTTTGACAAGCCTGTGAACGTCAAAACCTGTGCCTATCCTAAGAGCTGGGATCAAAGGATCTGCTCCAAGAATTTGAGGTCTTCTAGCCTTGTAATCTTCAGATTGTTTATACCACCATCCACCACACCAACTGGCACCCCAAGTTCTTCCAACAAGGTGGCCTCGTCTGTAGCCTGTATGAGTGTTGTTTCATCCTTTGAAAAGGCCTTAAGCAGATCTTCGCGCCTGGCCACTTGAGGGGTCTGGGCCAGATATACCTGATCTCTCGGGATGGTCTTTATGATGAGCCTAGATGAATCAACGATCTTCACCGTGTCCACCACAGGAGTTGCCACCACACAGGCGCCGATATCGCGGGCAAGTAAGATGGCCGCCTCGATCTGGCTTGGGTATATACCAGGCCTTGCAGCGTCGTGGACTGCCACAAACTCATAGTCCTCATTCACCATCTTGAGGCCATTTAAGACCGATTGTGCCCTGGACGAACCACCTGTAACGATCTTGTACTTAAGACCGTCTGAAAACTCTTCTGCAATCCTCTCTGCCTCCTCTTCCCAATCACTGGGCACCACGATCACCAGTTCCTTTATGTATGGTACACTCCTAAAGGCCTCGATACTCCACGCCACTACGGGCTTTCCCTTGAGATACTGAAACTGTTTTGGCCGTTCCTTACCGAACCGCTCACCCCGTCCACCTGCTGCAATGAGGGCTGAAACTTTCATACCTAAAACACCTTGCCTGGATTTAGTATGGCCTTTGGGTCAAATAGATCCTTTATCCCTCTCATGGTACCTAGTGTGACGACATCTAGCTCCCAAGTCAAGTATTTGCGCTTGGTAAGCCCTATGCCATGCTCCCCAGATACCCTCCCAGATAGCTTTAGCGTCTCTCTAAAAATTGAATCTATCACCTCGTCTATTAGTTCATTTTCTCTATCGCCATGGTACAAGACATTCACATGGAGGTTTCCATCCCCGAGGTGGCCAAAGGAGACGATCTTAATACCAAAGTGCCTCTCAATGGCCTCCAGTCGCCCTACAATCTCTGGGAGGCGCCCCCTAGGGACCACGATGTCTTCACTCACCTTGTTAGGATAACCCAGTTGGCGCACACGCTGGCTGAGGGTCCGCCTTAAAGACCAGATGGTATTGGACTCTTCACACGACTCGGCCACCTTGGAATAGAAAGAGCCTGCCTTCTGACACGCCACTTTCATGGCGTCCAACTCGTCTGCCACACTACCAGGGCTTCCGTCAGACTCCAAGATGAGCATTGCACCCAACGTCTCCTGATCTACAGGGAATCCGCCCTCTCGGGTGACCAGCCTGGAACAGGTCCTGTCCATGAACTCACACGTCCTTGGAACAAGACCCATGGAAAAGATCTCGAGGGCAGCATGGGCAGCCCCTTCAGGGGAGCTAAAGCAGGCAAACATCACGCCCTCTGCCACTGGTCTTGGGATCAACCTTAGCGTTATCCTTGAAAAGATTGAAAGTGTACCCTCTGAACCACACATGAGGTCCTTCAGGGAATAGCCACTAGAGGCCTTTACAGTCCTTCCGCCAAGGGTTAGGACACTGCCATCTGCTCTTACGGCCTCTAGGCCCAAAAGATAGTCTCTTGTAACACCATACTTTACGGCCTTTGGGCCTCCGGCACATGTGGCCACATTCCCTCCGATGGTGCAAAAAGAGAGGCTGGCAGGGTCTGGTGGATAAAATAGGCCATGTCTCATCACCAGGCCTTGGAGATCACCTGTGATCACCCCAGGTTCCACTACTGTCAACATGTCCTTCTGGGAGACCTCAATTACCCTATTCATCCGCTCTAAAGAGACCACTATCCCAGGTACTGTGGGCACTGCCCCGCCAGTACGACCTGATCCTGCACCCCTTGGATACACTGGTATTCCATCGTTGTGGCAGAAGGCAAGGAGCTTTGATATCTCCTCTGTGGTCTTTGGAAAGCATACGGCAAGCGCCGTGCCAGAGAGTCCACTTGCATCGAACGCATAGACACTCCTTGCGGCCTCGTCTGTTAGAAAACGCCCCTCTCCCACAATCCTTTTAAGGGCCTTCTGTTGTGTGCGAGAGAGCATGAAGGGTGATTATGGTGTGGTAGGGATCAGGAGCGCCAGCGTTCCTTTTCTAGCTGCTCCTTCA